>JAYUEZ010000495.1:0-9105 GCA_043738965.1 Gammaproteobacteria bacterium | reverse complement strand
CGGTACTTCTCGCCGGGACACCCAACTCCGCGCTGGCGCCACCCGGACCCTTACTGCGGCTACCTGACCAGCCAGCACTGATCGTCGGAAAATAGCTTGAACGGGCGACCGCCAACAACGCGACGGCCTGCCGGTGCTGGGCTTCAATCGCCCGTAGATTCTGGTTCGATACAGCGACCTGGGCGACCAACGCATTTAGCGCCGGATCGTTGTACGCAGTCCACCAGTCGGCGCGCGGCGCATCATCCCGTGGTTGCGCGATCTTCCAGCCTGCCGCTTCTTTATAAACGGCCGGCACTATCATTTCCGGTCGATGGTAGTCAGGACCCAAGGTGCAGGCTGGGAGGGACAAGACCGCCCAGACTAAAAGAAAGCGCAGGCGCGGCGTCATCGCGGAAAGCCTGCCGGGATTGCGCCCGCCGACCGCGGTTTACTCCACCACTGCGCCAACCGATCGAGATAGAGATAAACCACCGGGGTGGTGTACAAGGTCAGCAATTGACTCAAGGCGAGTCCGCCGACAATAGCAATCCCCAAGGGCTGACGCAGTTCGGCGCCCTCGCCGGCAGCAATAGCGAGCGGCACGGCGCCGAACAGCGCCGCAAAAGTGGTCATCACAATCGGCCGGAAGCGCATCAAGCACGCCTGAAAGATCGCGTCCTCGGCATTGACCAAGGATTCGCGGCGCCGGGCTTGCGCGAAGTCGATCATCATGATCGCGTTCTTTTTGACAATCCCAACCAGCAGTAGCACGCCGATCAGCGCGAGCAGACTGAAATCCAGATGCCGTGCCTGCAGCGCCAGCAGCGCACCGACCCCGGCCGAGGGCAAGGTCGAAAGAATCGTCAACGGATGGATGTAGCTCTCATAGAGAATGCCAAGCACGATGTACACGGCAACCAAGGCGCCCACGATCAACAACACCTGATTTGCCAGCGATTCCTGAAACACCTTCGCCGTACCCTGGAATTCGCCAGTCAGGGTGCTCGGTGCACCAAGCTTCTTCATGGCGGCCTCGACGTCTTCGGTGGCCACCGACAGCGGCACGCCGGGCGGTAGATTGAACGAAATGGTCGTCGCGGCGAATTGCCCCTGATGGTTGACGGACAAGGCGGTATTTCGCGATTCAGTGTGGCTGAACGCCGAGAACGGCACGCTCGCACCGGCGGGCGAGACAATATAAATCCGGTTTAACGCTTCAGGACTCTGCAGATAGTCGGGCGCGGCTTCGAGCACCACTCGATACTGATTCAACGGCGCGTAGATGGTCGAGATCAGCCGCTGCCCGAATAGATCATTCAAGGTGGTATCGATCAGCCGCTGCGTAAGGCCAAAGCGCGCCACCGCGTCACGATCGACGGTAAGCACGGTTTCCACGCCCTTGTTTTGTTGATCGGTGTTGACATCGATCAGCTTCGGCAAGCGGCGGAGCGCGGCCAGCACGCGCGGTGACCAGATTCGTAGCTCATCGCTCGTCGCGCCGCGCAGCGTGTATTGGTACTGGGCGTTGGACGATCGCCCCCCCGCGCGCAAGTCCTGAACGGGTTGCATGAATAAAATGGCGCCGGCGATGTGCGCGAGACGTGGTCGTAGCCGCGCAATGACGACATTTGACGAGACCTTGCGTTCGGCGAGTGGTTTCAGCGAGACGAAAACGAAGCCACCACCACGCTGTCCGCCAACCGAACCAACCGCGATGTCGACCGCCGGATCGCGTTTAATGACATCGAGAATCGCGATCAACTTAGTGCGCAAATCCTGAAACGAAATATCCTGATCGGCCTGAATCGCGCCGGTGATTTTGCCCGTGTCCTGCAGCGGGAAGAAGCCTTTCGGCACGGTGACATAGAGGTAGACATTGAAAATCACCGTCGCCAACAAAATCAATAACACACTCAACCGGTGGCGTAGCGCCCATCCCAGGCTCCGTCGATAACCGGCGACGCTTGCGTTGAACACGCGTTCAGCGCCACGCGTGAACGCGTTAGTCGAGATGTCGACATGCGGTTTTAAAAGCTTCGCGCACATCATCGGCGTGGTGGTTAGCGAGACCACCAGCGAGACCACGATGGCGGCCGACAAAGTCACGGCGAACTCGCGGAATAAGCGCCCGACCAATCCCCCCATGAACAAGATCGGCACAAATACCGCGATCAAGGACAGGCTCATCGACACCACCGTGAAACTCACCTCGCGCACCCCCTGACGCGCGGCGGCTTCCGGCGACATCCCCGCGTCGAGGTGGCGCGACACGTTTTCGAGCACCACCACCGCGTCGTCGACGACGAAGCCAGTGGCGATGGTCAAGGCCATCAACGACATCGTGTTCAGACTAAAGCCGGCGAAATACATCGCAGCAAAAGTCCCGAGCAACGAGACCGGTACCGCCACGGCGGGGATCAACGTCGCACGGCCATTGCGCAGGAATAGAAACACCGTCATCACCACTAACGCCGTTGAGATCGCCAACGCGAACTCGACATCATGCAGCGAAGCCAAGATCCCAGGCGTGCGATCCATGACGACTGACAGTTCCAGAGCGCCTGGGATCGCGCTACGCAGCGGCGGCAGCAAGGCCTTTACGCGATCGACGGTGTCGATGATGTTGGCGCCGGGCTGGCGATTGAGGACCAATAACACCGCTGGCTTGCCGTTGGCAAACCCGGCGTTACGCACGTCCTGCACTGAATCCGTGACGTCGGCGACGTCTCCGAGCCTAATCGACGCGCCATTGTGGTACGCAATAATCAGCGGCCGATAAACGGCCGCCGTGTTTGCTTGGTCGTTGGCTTCGATCTGCCAACGCCGTCGACCATCCTCGATCACACCCTTGGGTTGATTAACATTGGCGGAGGCAATCGCCGCGCGCACGGTTTCCATCCCAATCGCGTACTGGCTTAGCGAGGGTGGCTGCACAGCGATGCGAACCGCCGGCAGTGCGCTGCCACCGATCGTGACTTGACCGACACCTGCCACCTGCGAGAGCCGCTGCGCAAGCACGGTCGACGCGGTGTCATAGAGCTGGCCTTGGGTCATGACGTCCGAGGTCAACGCCAGAATCAGAATCGGAGAATCCGCCGGGTTGACCTTGCGATAGGTTGGATTGGTCGGCAACCCGGTCGGGAGCAGCGCGCGCGCCGCATTGATTGCCCCCTGGACGTCGCGTGCGGCGCCGTCGATATCGCGATTCAGCTCGAATTGCAGAATGATATTGGTGGCGCCGAGTGAACTCGACGAAGTCATCTCGGTGACACCTGCGATCTGACCTAACGTGCGTTCCAGGGGTGCCGCGAGCGTCGTCGCGATGGTGTCCGGGCTCGCGCCGGGTAGCGCCGCCTGCACCGCGATCGTTGGAAAATCGACCTGCGGTAATGGCGCCACCGGCAGCAACGTGAACGACAGGATCCCACCCAATGCAACCGCGAGGGTTAGCAAGGTCGTCGCGACGGGTCGGGAGATAAACACCGCCGAGATACTCATTGGGGCGCGACCACTGTGTGTTCTTGCCGACTGGCCGGTCGCCAGCGTGACCAACGATCGAAAGTCAGATAGATCACCGGCGTGGTGAAGAGCGTCAGTACCTGACTGACGAGCAAGCCACCCACCATCGTGAGTCCCAAGGGATGTCGCAACTCGGAACCGACCCCAGTGCCTAGCATCAGCGGCAGCGCGGCAAGCAACGCCGCCGAGGTTGTCATAAGGATCGGTCGTAGCCGCAGCAGACAAGCTTCATGGATCGCATCGCGTGGCGACTTACCGTGGTGGCGAACGGCCTCGAGTGCAAAATCGATCATCATGATCGCATTTTTCTTGACGATGCCGATTAGCAACACGATCCCAATAATACCGATGACGCCGAGATCTTGGTGCGCCAGCATCAGCGCCAACAGCGCGCCAATGCCGGCCGAGGGCAACGTCGATAGAATCGTGATCGGATGGATATAGCTCTCATACAGCACGCCGAGCACGATATACATCGTCACGATCGCGGCAATGATCAACAGCAGCGTACTGTTGAGCGAAGCTTGGAACGCGAGCGTGGCGCCTTGGAAATGAGTTTCCACGCTGGGCGGGAGGTGCAGGTCACTAACGATGGTGTGAATCGCCTCGACCGCGTCACCGAGCGACACCGCCGACGGTAAATTAAAGGAGATCGTCGCCGCCGGAAATTGCGCGAGGTGGTTGATCGAAAGCGTTCCGGTGCGTTCGGACACGGTGACTAATGAACGCAAAGGGACCTGCGTGCCGGTTGGAGAGATGAGGTAGATCCCGCCCAGCGCCTCGAGCCCCGGGTTCAGGCTCCGATCAATCTCGAGCACCACACGATAGAGGTTCGATTGCGTGTAGACGGTCGACACCAGCCGCTGGCCAAACGCGTTATAGAGGGCGGTGTCGATCGCCGCCACGGTGATGCCGACGCGGCTGGCCGCCTCGCGATCGATATCAAGATAGGCGATCAATCCCTGATCCTGATAATCGGTCGTGACATCGGCGAGCGACGGCGAGGCGCGGAGCGCACTGACGAGTTGCGGCGCCCATAGGCTAAGTTCATGCGGGTTGGTGGTCTCGACAGTAACTTGAAATTGCGTCCCGCTCGCGCGGTCTTCGATCGTCAGATCCTGTACCGGCTGCAGGAACACCGTGATCCCGGATACCGCGGCCGCCCGCTGCCGCAGCCTGCGCACCATCGCACTGGCATCCAGATCGCGCGCCGCGTGGGGCTTCAGATTGATCAGCATGCGGCCATTGTTCAAGGTGGCATTCGTGCCATCGACTCCGATGAAAGACGATAGGCTCTCGACCGCGGGATCTTCGAGCAATACGCTTGCGAGGGCTTCGGTGCGTTCGGCCATCGCACCAAACGAAATACGTTGGGGCGCTTCAGTTAGCCCCTGAATGACGCCGGTATCCTGGACCGGGAAAAAACCCTTGGGAATGATCATGTAGAGCACCACGGTCAACACTAGGGTGGCGACCACGACGAGTAGCGTGCCGCGTTGACGGTCGAGCACCCAATTTAGCAGCACGCCATAGCGCACCGTGACGCGCTCGATCACCGCGCCGCTGGCGCGATAAAACGCGCCTTCCTCGGCTGCGCTCCGCGGCTTGAGGACCTTGGCGCACAGCGCCGGCACAAACGTCAGCGAGACCACCGCGGAAATCAGGATCGCGATCGCGAGCGACACGGCAAACTCGCGAAACAAGCGGCCGACCACATCGCCCATGAACAGCAGTGGGATCAGGACGGCGACCAGCGAGAAGGTCAGCGAAATGATCGTGAACGCAATCTGCTGCGAACCCTTCAGCGCCGCCTGCAGCCCTGATTCGCCGGCCTGCACATAGCGCGCGATGTTTTCGATCATCACGATCGAATCGTCGACGACAAAACCGGTCGCGATCGTGAGCGCCATCAGGGTCAGGTTATTAATACTGAAGCCGCACAGATACATCACGCCGAAAGTGCCAATAAGCGATAACGGCACCGCGATGCTCGGAATGATGGTCGCCGGTAGATTGCGCAGAAACAAAAAAATAACCAGCACGACCAACACAATCGAAATCAACAGCTCAATTTCGACATCTCGCACCGAGGCGCGAATCGTGCGCGTACGATCGGTTAGCGTGGTCACTTCGATCGCCGCGGGTAACCCCGAGGTGAGCTGTGGCAGCAACGCCTTGACCCGGTCCACCGTTTCGATCGCATTCGCGCCCGGCTGGCGCTGCACGTTCAGAATTATCGCGGGACTGATATTCGCCCACGCCGCCAAATAGACGTTCTCGGCCGAGTCTTCGGCAGTCGCGACATCGCTGATCCTGAGCGCCGCGCCGTTCCGATAACCGAGTATCAGCTGCGCATATTCCGCGGCAGAGCGCAGTTGATCGTTGGCGGTGAGCGTCGAGGCATGCGCCGGTCCGTCAAAACTGCCCTTCGGCAGATTGACGTTGGCGTTACCGATGGCAGTACGCACATCGTCAAGATTGAGTCCGTGTGAAGCCAGCGCCCGTGGATTTACCTTAATGCGGACGGCGGGTCGCTGACCTCCGCTGACCGACACGAGACCAACGCCCGAGATCTCGGAGAGCTTTTGCACCAGCCGGGTGTCGACCAAGTCTTCGACCTTGGGCAACGGCAGTGTCTTCGACGTTACCGCCAAGGTCACCAGTGGCGCGTCCGCGGGATTAATTTTGTTATAGACGGGTGGCATCGGGAGATCAGTCGGCAAGACGCTGGTCGCCGCATTGACCGCGGCTTGGACCTCTTGCACGGCAACGTCTAAAGACAGATCCAGCGCAAACTGCAAGGTAATGACCGAGGCGCCACCCGAACTCGTCGACAACATCTGCTGCAGACCCGGCATCTGCCCGAATTGCCGTTCCAGCGGCGCGGTGACTGACGAGGTCATCACTTCGGGACTGGCCCCAGGATAGAGCGTCGATACTTGAATCGTCGGGTAGTCGATTTGGGGCAACGCCGCCACCGGCAACAGCCGATAAGCCATCGCGCCAGCGAGCACGATCGCGATCATCAGCAACGACGTCGCAACGGGACGCTCAATGAACCACTGCGAGGGATTCATCAGCCGCTCGGTTGCGTCGCCGTCTCGCGCTGGCGCGGACCGCGTAATGTCGCGGCGCGGCGGGTTGAATCAGGCAAGGAATCAGCGCTGCGGTCCTCGACCTTGGCGCCTTCGCGCAATTTATCTACACCGTCGACCACGACTCGCTCGCCAGGTTCGACACCGGACGCGACGGCGACTTGGTCCTGATTTTGGGTCGCGATCAGCAAGTGGCGGAGCGTCACCGTGTGCTCGGGTGTCAGCACATAGACGTACTCGCCGTCGGCGCCCTGCTGGACTGCCGCACTGGGAATCAAGGTCGCGTTGCGCAAGGTGGCGACATGCAGCACGACATTGATGAACTGATTCGGAAACAACGCGTCGTCTTGATTTTCAAATTCAGCTTTAAGCTTAAGCGTGCCGGTCGCGGTGTCGATCTGATTGTCGAGCGTCACGACGCGTCCACGCGCGAGCCGACGACTGCCCTGACGATCAAGCGCGTCGACCGTCAGCGTCGTACCGGCCCCGAAGCGTTGGGCCACGTCCGGCAGCTTGTCGGCCGGGATCGAGAACACCGCGGAGATTGGCTGGGTTTCGGTGATGACCACCAATCCATTCGTATCATTGGCATGAATGATATTGCCCTGATCGACTTGACGCAGACCCAGGCGGCCGGCGATCGGGGCGACGATATGCGCGTAGATGAGCTGCAACTTCGCATTGGCCATTTGTGCCTGGTCGGCGAGTACGATGCCGCGATTCTGACGCACCAACGCTTCCTGGGTATCGACGAGCTGCTGCGCGATCGAATCCTCTTTCAGTAGCTGCCGGTAACGCGCTTGGTCGCGCTCCGAGTTTTCGAGCTGTGCCTGATCACGGGCGAGCTGACCGACGGCCTGGTCGAGCTGAACTTGGAATGGCCGGCTGTCGATGTCAGCGAGCGAATCGCCGGCTTTGACCCGCTGGCCCTCCCGAAAATGGATGCGAGTGAGCTCGCCGTCGACCCGGCTATGGACGGTGACGATATTGCGCGCCGTCACCGTACCTAAGGCTGCGATCGTGATATCCATATCACCACGGGTGGCGGGCGCCGTTTGTACCGGCGCGGGGCGTTGTCGTTCGTCGCTGGCGCCGAGGTCCGCGACACGCGAACGGGCAGCGGTCTGCCACGGCAGCAATGAACCGCGGACGGCGATGAAGATCAGAACCGCTATCAGTGCTACTGCAATCGCAATTTTTTTTAGGTGTTTCACGGTAGGCAGTTCACTTTTCGTTAAGACCACGCTATCGGCACCCAAGTTCGTAGCGAGTTCGTAGCGAGTTTGTATCCGTACGTATCAATGGTTACAGCAGGCGGGTGGTCGCTATGCCGGCTGCAGTTTCGTCATCGGGTTGCACGCTAGACTTTTTGTTCCGCTAGCGGTGGTGGCGAATACTGATAAAACCACGTCTCGGTCAGCGGCGCACCGGCTAGCGCGAGCGTGAGTCTTAGATTGATCGGTTCCACCCGATCATCCGGTCGCAAGTCAAAGATCACCCGGTAGCCATGCAGCGGTGACAGCGGTCGCGCGGAGGGAATTTCGATTTTGCCGCGCGAGGCCTCGAGGTTTATGTCGACTTTGGCGTCGGCGGCAAGTAGCGGCAAACTGCCACCGACGAAATCAACGGCGAAACGCCACGAGAAATAGTCGCGTTTATGTCCCACCACGCCACCCAGTCCGGTGCGGGTCGCGACGACCATCGCTAATGGCGATGTCACCGGTGGCGACCGTCCCCAATGCAGGCGATACGCAAATAGCAACTCATCGCCGGCTTGCGGCTTTCTTTCGGGGTACCAAAACGCCACGATGTTGTCGAAAGTCTCATTCGGCGCCGCGAGTTCAACCAGCGTCACGGCCCCGCGACCCCAACTACCCTTGGTCTCGACCCACACACTGGGTCGCTTCTCATAAAACACCGCATCGTCTTGATAATGATCGAAATTCCGGTCGCGCTGTAGGAGGCCAAAGCCGCGTGGGTTCTCGTCATTGTATTGGTTGAAGCGCAGACCCCGTGGATTCTCCAACGGCCGCCAAATCCATTCGCCGTGACCGGTCCACATCGCGAGTCCATCCGAGTCGTGAATTTCGGGACGAATATCGTTGGCGAGACGGCGATCGTTTTCACCGGTTTGATACATGCTGGTCAGTGGCGCGACACCTAGACGCTCGATGGTTTGGCGCGGATAAAGCGCGGCATCGACCTCCATCACCAGTGTTGCGCCGGGCGTGACGAGGAAGCGATAAGCGCCGGCGCAACTCGGCGAATCGAGCAACGCATGGATCACCACCGCGGTCCCGCCGAGCGCGGGTCGCTCAAACCAGAAATGCGTAAACACCGGAAATTCTTCGGGCCGCTCCATGCCAGTATCAATCGCGAGGCCGCGCGCGGACATGCCATATTGCTTATCAGCACCCACCGCGCGGAAGTAACTCGCGCCGAGAAAGGCCGCGACATCAATGCTTGGGTTCGTGTGATCGACTATTCGAAAGCCGGCGAATCCTAGATC
>JAYUEZ010000494.1:0-9108 GCA_043738965.1 Gammaproteobacteria bacterium | reverse complement strand
AGCAAATCGAACGCTTTGAAGCACCGCCTTACCATTTGAACACGGCGCCGATTAGCCGCTTTGGCGTGGTGCAATTCAAAGAGTTGCCGGCGTTGCATCCGAGCCTGTCACCGCAAGCACGGCTTTTAACCTTGTATCAATATCAGAATTGGCGCCCGCGACGCACGATTTCCTATGAGCTGCTTGGCTTTCGCGATAGCGCGCGCGAATTGCGCGCCGAGCCGCCGTTTCCGGCGGTGCCGTTGGTCGTGTTGTCGCGCGGGAAACGCGTCTGGCCAGTAGGTCCACATGGCGATCAACTGGAACAATTGTGGCTCGCGCTACAAGGCGAGCTTGCGGCACAGAGTCCGACTTCGGCGCAAATCCTGGCGCGCGACAGTGGGCATCTCATCCATCTGGAACGTCCAGCGCTGGTGGCGTACGGCATCGCGTTGGTCGCTGATGCCAGCCGCGCGGGCGCGCCACCGTCACCGACGGCAGTGCAGTCGGTCGAGAGTCGTGATGGGACCATTTTTGAAACTACATGGCTAAGCGATACCTTGAACTTACGCACATCGAGCGCGGTAGTTGCGCTGCATCCCGTCACGGCGACTATTCATTAACGCAATATGACCGTTCAGCTCCGCGTAGCGGCGCGTGACGCGCTCGAACTCGCGACACCCTCGGCCAAGATTGAGGCGGTCGCCGCCCTTCAGCGGTGTGCAATGGAATCTGCTTTGACCATCAACAGCGCGGTCGAGCTACGAGCACCCGATCTTCCCGGTCAGCCTCCGCACCTGGTGTTGGTCCATCCGGCACGCGTGCCACGCCGCCGGTTGGGAACTCTGGCTGGCCGCGCCGCGTTAATTCACGCGCTGGCGCATATTGAATTTAACGCCGTGAATCTTGCGCTTGATGCGGTGGTGCGATTCGCGAATTTGCCGCGGGCGTATTATTTCGATTGGTTGCACGTCGCGGCGGAAGAGGCGCATCACTTCAGTTTGCTCGTGGCGCATTTAGCGACCTTGGGCGCCGCGTATGGGGACTTCCCAGTGCACGGCGGCCTGTGGGAAGCCGCGACTAAAACTCGCGACGATGTACTCGCACGGATGGCCTTGGTCCCCAGAATTTTGGAAGCGCGGGGGCTAGATGTGACACCCGCGCTCCAGCAGCGCCTTGCCGCCGTCCACGATCACGCCGCCGTCGCGATCCTTGAAACGGTATTACGCGATGAGATCGGTCATGTCGCCATTGGCAATCGTTGGTACGAGTACTTGTGCGCCGAACGCGGTTTGGATCCGATGGCGGCCTTTCCACGACTATGTACCGAATATGGGATCAAACCACCGCATCCGCCGTTCAATGACGAAGCACGCCAGGCCGCCGGCTTCAGCGCGCTGGAATTGGCACAAATGCGCCAGCGAGCGGAATCCGAAGTTCGATGATAGGGTAAGACTTTTCTAGCGTGAGGAGAGCTGCGAATGAAACTACGAGATAAAGTGGCGGTGATAACCGGCGGCGCGGGCGGCATGGGCAAGGCCACCGTGCTGCGTTTTCTCGCCGAAGGCGCACGCGTGATTATCGCGGATTTCAACCCCGAGAGCGGCGCCGCAACGCTCGCCGAAGTGGCCGCCGCGGGTTTTAGCGGTGCGGCTTATTTCATTAAGGTCGACGTCGCCAAGGAAACTGATGTCGCGGCAATGATCGACTGCGCGCGGAGCGAATTTGGACAACTCGATATCGTGTTCAACAACGCGGGTGTCGGGGGCGCCATTGGTCCGGTATGGGATCTGGAAGAGGAGGAATGGGATTACACCTTCGACGTGTTGGTCAAGGGCGTGTTCTTTGGCATCAAACACGCGACGCGCATGTTTCGCCGGCAAGGTCACGGCGGCGTGATCATCAACACGGCCTCGGTCGCAGGGATTTCCGGCGGCTGTGGACCCTTGGCGTATTCGGCCGCGAAGGCTGCCGTCATCAACATGACCCGCGCTGCCGCGGCCCAACTCGCACCGCAGCGGATCCGCGTTAATGCCATTTGCCCCGGATTCATTTTGACTGGGTTAACACGGTCGCATCAGGTCTCGATGGAAGAAGCCGGCCGCCATCTAGATGGTCTTCAGCCGTGGCCTGAGCATGGCACGGGTGATGATATCGCGGGCACCGCCTTGTTTCTCGCGAGCGACGATTCACGCTTCGTGAATGGTGAAGCGATCGTAGTCGACGGCGCCTTGACTGCCATCGGCCCGGACGTGTGGGATCGCTTCGGTATTCCACGCGAAGCGGTCATGCAACGCAGCCGCATCAACAAAGGCACGACTGGCGAAGCCAATACCACGCGGCCGGTGAACACCAAAACCTGAAGGATCATTCGATGCAGTACTCCGACTTTCAATTTCTTAAATTCGATCAGCAGGAACACGGCGTGCTGCTCATCACCATTAACCGTCCGGAAGTGATGAACGCGACCAATGCTCGGTTGCATTGGGAACTGACGAAGATTTGGAATGTGGTTAATGAAGACGCCGCGGTAAGGGTCGTGGTGATCACCGGGGCTGGCGATCAGGCGTTTTCCGCCGGGGGTGATCTCGACTGGATCACCGAGATGGTGGGCGATGCCGCGAAGATCTCGAACACGATGCAAGAGGCCGCCGATATCGTTTATCGCATTCTCGATTGTGATAAGCCGATTATCTCGGCAATCAATGGCATCGCCGTCGGCGCCGGGTTGGCGGTGGCCTTGATGGCCGACATCAGCATCATGTCGGAAACGGCGCGAATCACCGATGGCCATGTGCGTCTCGGGGTGGCTGCTGGCGATCACGCCGCCATCATTTGGCCGCTCTTGTGCGGCATGGCCAAAGCCAAGTATTACTTGATGACCGCGGATTTTATTGATGGCAAGGAAGCCGAACGCATCGGCTTGGTTAGCTTCTGCGCGCCAGCAGACGACGTCTTGCCACGCGCGCTCAAGGTGGCACACAAGCTCGGCCTTGGGAGCCAGCCGGCGATCCGCGGTACCAAGAAAGCCTTGAATAATTGGATCCGCGCCGCCGGTCCGGCGTTCGATAATTCGCTCGCGATAGAAATGCTGTGCTTCTTGGGCGACGACGCTAAAGAAGGCGTCGCGGCGGTCAAAGAGAAACGCGCGGCGCGATTTCCTTCTGCCCAATAACCGCGCATAAATAGCGCATCCGATTTCATTTAGCCTGAAATCCGGGAAGCAAAAAGCATGACTTACCAGGCCGAGCTCGTGCCAAACGGCGAATCGTTTCAAATCAATGCCGAGGAATCGGTGTTGGATGCCGGCCTGCGCCAAGGCATCGCGCTCGCGTACGGTTGTCGGCACGGCAATTGTTCAACCTGCAAATATTTTCTCGAGGCCGGGGAGGTTGATCACGGCGACGCGTCGATCTATTCGTTGACCGAAGCGGAGCGCGAGGAAGGTTTTGCCTTGCTGTGTTGCGCACGGCCGTTGTCGAATCTAGTCATTGCGACGCGCGGTGAGACAGATCCGCGCGACTTGCCGCTAGTGACGCCGAGTGCGCGCGTCGGCACGGTGGCCGGCGTGACGCAACTAACGCCTAGTCTGTGGCAGCTCACGTTGGAGTTGGACGCCCCGCTTAAATTTTATCCCGGCCAATTTGTCGAACTGCAGGCGCGCGTCGGCGCGGGCTGGCGCTCGTATTCAATCGCATCGTCGCCGTCGAACAGTAGTCGCCTTGAGTTTGTCATGAAGTATGTCGCCGCTGGCACCTTCTCGGGTGCCCTGCCGACAACGGCGCTTGGCGCCCCAATGGCGCTGCGGGGGCCGTTCGGGATGAGTTATCTGCACGCAGGAGTGGCGCCGGTGTTATTGGTGGCGACGGGTGCAGGGATTGCGCCCCTCTTGTCGATCTTAGATGACGCGACGGAACGCAATGATCCGCGTCGCTTTGAATTGTTCTACGGCGCGCGAACCGCCGCCGATTTGCCTCTTGCCGCGCGCATGGATTCCTATGCCACACGCTTAGGCGATCGATTTAGCTATCGACCTACACTGAGCCGTGCCGCTCCCGATTGGTCTGGCCGTCGTGGTCGCGTAACCTTGGCGCTCCAGCACGAGATTGCAGATGCCAGTCGTTACGATGCCTATCTCTGCGGCGCGCCCCAACTCTGTGACGCCGTGGGGACGTTACTCGAAGCGAAAGGGATCCGCGGCAATCAACTTTTCTACGACAAGTTTCACCCCGCGAGTTAAGGCTGATCTAGCTGCCGTGTCGGCAACAAGCCATGGAGCTCCGCTGGTGAAAGATTTCGCCAGCCGCCGAGCTTAAGACGATCGAGCCGGATATTCTTAATTCGTTGTCGTTGCAGGCCACGAACGGCGTAATCGAACGCCGCGCACATCAGACGGATTTGCCGATTCAATCCCTGCACCAGAATTATCCGAAACGTATATTTCCCGGTGCGCATGATGCGGCAGGGTAGGGTTTTGGTGCGATGAATTCGCACCCCATTGGCCATGCCAGCGAGAAACGCGTCGGTTATCGGTTTATCCACGGCCACCAGATATTCTTTCTCGTGGCGATTCTCCGCGCGCAAGATCTGGTTGACGATGTCGCCGTCGTTGGTCAACAAGATTAGCCCTTCCGAATCCTTATCGAGCCGACCGATCGGGAAGATGCGTTCGGCATGGTCGATGAAATCGATAATGTTGCCTTCCACCCGTTGATCGGTGGTGCAAGTGATCCCAGCGGGTTTATTGAACGCGATGTAAATTTTCGATTTCGCGCGACGCTGCGAGCTGGTACGAAGGATTTCGTTATCGAGCCGAATTTCATCGTCCGCTTCGACCTGCGCGCCGAGCTCAACAAACCTACCGTTGACCGTGACCCGGCGTTCGGCGATTAAACGATCCGCTTCACGGCGGGAGCACCGGCCGCTGTCGCTAACGAGCTTATTCAAACGCACGGATTTTCGAGCTGGGCTTAGCGTCGTCGTTTGCGCTGTGGGCGGCGTTCGGCTTTCTTGATGCCGTCGACCACGGCGACTGGCTCCAGTCCGCCAACTGCTTCAGCCTGCTGCAAGCCGCTTTCGATCGAACCATCGACGATTAAATCAATCGCGGCATTTGGGGGGCCAGCGTCTTCGGGCTCAATAATCAAAGTCTCGTTGCCGGTATCAGGTGAATCTGGCGCGTGCTGGCCGCGCCGCGCGGCACGCTTATGCGCGGCTTGTTCGCGAAGCGTGCGCATGTCGTACACCAAGTCGCCGTACAACCCGGTGTCGATGCGATCGCGTGCGATATCCGCGATCAAGATTGCATCGATCTCTGCTTTGCCATCCGCGAAGCCATAAACCAGCGCGAGCTCGCACAGCGTGTTGATGACACGCGGGATCCCGCCACTGTTCCAGTAGATCAAGCGCAGCGCATTCTTGTGAAAAATGCCCGGATCCCCGCCAACCACCGCAAGACGGTGACGAATATACGCCGCGGTTTCCTTTTCGCTCAAAGGTTCGAGGCGTGAGGACACGCTGATGCGCTGCGCGAGTTGCCGCAGTTCATGGCGTTTTAACACCTCGTGCAATTCGGGTTGACCAACCAAGAGGATCTGTAGCACCTGATGATCGTCGGCGTTCACATTGGTGAGGAGGCGTAATTCCTCGAGTATTTCAGGATCGAGATTTTGCGATTCATCGACGATCAGCAAGGTTTGCTTGCCGCGCGAATATTCGTTAATCACAAAAGCGACAAAGTCGTGATAGAGCTCGACCTTATCCCGATCCTTGAACGGCAGGCCGAAAGCCAGCGCCACCCATTGCATCAAATTGCCGAACGAGCGATGGGTATTCGAAATCAGCCCCACCGTCACCGAATCTTCCAGCTGCGACATCAGCTGGCGGATCAGGGTCGTCTTGCCCGAACCAACTTCGCCGGTCAGCACCGAGAGACTTAAGCGGCTGTTGACGGCGTATTCGAGCAAAGATAAGGCGAGTTGGTGCTTGGAACTCTGAAAAAGATACGCCGGATCGGGCAGCAGACTGAACGGTTTGGCTTTTAAGCCGTAGAATTTCTCGTACATGCGGGCTCGTTCTAATTGCTATCGTTAGGCAAAGCCTAGCCCGATTTGATGCCACGATCACGCGGCACGCAGCAAAAATGGCGAGTATCGGCGCTATTATTTCGCGGCCCGGCCGCTCGCGGACTTCGCGACCGTGGTTTTGTTGATCACGGAGGCGAAGCGCGTTCTCGTGCGCAACCACTAACCGCGGGTGCGCACGCTGTGCCGATAATTAGGTGTCAGCCCTTCAAACAACCGCTCATGAATTGCTTGCGGTCGTCGCCTTTCAAGCCCTTGGCGCCTGCGTCTTTATTGCAGGATTTCATCCGATTTTGCGGGGTACTGGCTTTTTCAGCGGCGCCGCCACCGAGGCAGGTTTTCATAAACGCCTTCCGTTCCGCGCCAGCCAGGGCCTTGGTCTTGGCATCCGCATTACAAGTCTTCATCCGATCTTGCTGGGAATTGGCGGCCACCATCAGCGGCGCCCCGAAGATGGATTCGGCCGCATGAACCGGTAGGGCGACTGTCAATACCAACGCCGCCGTGGCTAAAATATTGTGCATAAGGTCTTACTCCTGGTTAAAGGTTGTATTCCGGTGCCGCTGGCGGCGGCGTGCGCAATGATAATAATCGGAGTTCGGGCTGGAAAGATTAAGCACACCTTAAACCCGCGCCTGTTACCTAACTGTTACGCAACTAAATTAGAGCAATGCCCGTGACTCAAACGTCTAGTGTTAAACCCGTCGCCCAGCCCAATCGCCCCTCATTAGATGCCATCGTTGTTGGCGCGGGCTTTGCCGGGCTCTATATGCTCCATCGCTTACGCCAACTAGGACTCGCGGCACGCGTGCTCGAAGCCGGTGATGGGGTTGGCGGTACGTGGTATTGGAATCGCTACCCCGGCGCGCGCTGCGATGTGCTTAGCATGGAGTATTCGTATCAATTTTCGCCTGAGCTTCAGCAAGAATGGGAATGGAGCGAACGTTATGCGACGCAGCCCGAGATCTTGCGCTACGCCAACCATGTGATGGATCGCTTTGACTTGCGCCGCGAAATTCAATTTAATACACGCGTTCGTGCCGCGGTGTTTGATGACGCGAGTGGACGCTGGACCATTACCGCCGAAAACGGTGAATCGCTAACCGCGACGCATTGCGTGATGGCGACCGGTTGTTTGTCGTCGGCCAATCGTCCTCAGTTCAAGGGCCTTGAAAAATTTTCTGGCCCCGTTTATCACACGGGTGATTGGCCGCACGCCGGGGTCGATTTCTCCGGCCAGCGCGTGGGCATTATCGGTACCGGCTCCTCCGCCATCCAATCCATTCCGCTGATTGCCGAGCAGGCCGCGCATTTGCATGTATTTCAGCGCACCGCGAGTTACTCAGTGCCGGCGCATAACGGTCCGCTCGATCCAGCGTCGGTGAAATCGATCAAAGCGAATTACGCCGCGTATCGTGAACGTAATTGGCAACAACCCTTCGGTGTTGATTTTCGTACCAACCCGGCGCCGGCGCTCAGTGTGGCGGCGGACGATCGCCGGCGCGAATACGAAACACGCTGGCACTATGGAAGCCTAGGCTTTCTTGGCGCCTATGGTGATCTACTCGTGAGCGGAGAGGCCAACGAGACGGCCGCCGAATTCATCCGCGACAAGATCCGTACAATCGTGAAAGATCCGGCAGTCGCCGAAAAATTAGTGCCGCGCCAAGTTGTCGGGTGTAAGCGCCTATGCCTCGACAGCGGCTACTACGCTACCTTCAATCGTCCCAACGTGACGTTGGTGGATGTCAGCACTACGCCCATCGAAGAAATCACGCCGCATGGACTGCGCGTGCAAGATACCGAATACACTTTCGACTGCCTGATCTTTGCCACCGGTTTCGATGCGATGACCGGCGCTTTGGAGAAAATTGATATACGCGGCAGGGGCGGCCTTCCACTTAAGACCAAATGGGCGGGTGGTCCACGAACTTATCTTGGGTTGGCCACCGCGGGCTTCCCCAATCTATTCACGATTACGGGTCCCGGGAGTCCGTCGGTGCTGTCCAACATGCTGCCCTCGATCGAACAGCATGTGAATTGGGTGAGCGAGTGTATTGATTATCTGCAGCAACGTGGCGTACGCACCATTGAGCCGACCGAGGACGCAGAGAACCAATGGGTCGAACACGTCAATGAAGTCGCACACACCACGCTTTACCCAAACTGCAACTCGTGGTACCTCGGCGCCAACATTCCCGGAAAGCCGCGTATTTTCATGCCGTACCTCGGGGTGCCGCCGTATGTTGCCAAATGCAAGGAAGTCGCCGCGCGGGGTTACGAAGGATTTGCGCTAACGGTTTAGTAAAAAGTGTCGGCGTGGATATTGAATAACCACGCCGGCGCCTTTTCCTATTTAACGTTCGCGGTGTTAGCTGGCGCTTGCCATGGCGCGGATCCGCTTCGTGACTGCTGGTGGAAATTCGACAAACATGAAATGACTCTTATGAAAGAGATAGTTTTCGCCACTTTCGTCTACGATTCGGACGAAATTATCTTTCGCCGCCTTCGCATCCGGAATTAGCCGGTATACCTTACCGGGAGTAAGCGATACCTCGTAGTCGGTGTTGTCGACACACAATGCAAATGGCTTTGTCGGTTGTCTCATAGGTCATCCGCATAATGCTTTATTTTCAATTCGCGTCGTCCAATTCCATGCGCTTCCTACCAGTGAAGCTCTACGATGTGAACGGCGCCGTTGGACAAACGGACAGTGGCCAGCCCTTTGAGTTTTCGCCATTGGCCACGACTATAAGTCTTAAGAAGATACTTCTGAACCTCAACGCCGCCACCTCTGGCTATAACTTGGATTTGGCGAATCTGGCCGATGACTGCGAAGTTTATGTCGTGAAGTAAAGCAGGTCGGAAGCCTGTCTTTCAAGTCAGCTAACGCTTGAACTCACGTTGAAGGCCGCCGATAAGAACAGACTTCCGGGCTGGCGGAATTGATAGGCGTAGGGCGCAGCAGGCGACGAGGTTGCTGATCTCGTAAAATCACGTTTCAGGAAAAAGTCGCGGGAAAAGAATTTCCAAAGCGTCAACGGGG
>JAYUEZ010000493.1:0-3450 GCA_043738965.1 Gammaproteobacteria bacterium | reverse complement strand
TTTACTGACGATGGTTAATTGATTGTCGCGTGCGTAGTACCAAATCTCATCGTCACTCCAGCGGTCGTTGAGATCGAAAACGTGCACATAATCCGGGCCTTGCCACAATTTAAATCGATACGGGAGATTGGCATCAATCAAGTAACGCGCCATCTCAAGCGACGGATTCAAGGGTGTAGTGCTGCTCCATGAGACGAGTCGCAAACTGTAAACAAGCGCGAATGTCCGCCGCTTCAAGCCCGGGATATTGGCGCAGGATCTCCGCTTCGGTTTCGCCAGCGCTGAGGTATTCGAGCACGGTTTGCGCCGTTATTCGCATGTTACGGAGGGTTGGCTTGCCGTTGCAAATCGCCGGATTGATGGTGATACGGCCGTCGCAGTAAGTGAGAATTTCGTTCGCCATCATGCGTCTCCCGAATGGTTGTGATTCAGCGTACGATTCCGAATATCGCGCTAATTATCGAAGATTGAGCAGTCGCCGTCGACCGCTTTGGACCGTCAACCGTAGTGTTGGAAGATGCGTGGCGGAGGTGTTGGGCGAGCGTAACTTTCAACATTTGAAGTCAGTGCAAAGTGTGTTGCCCAATGGCAACACCGTGACGACGTATTGGCGTGCCTTAACCGCCCGCAACAGAAGCAAGGCACGACGGTGCTCGGCAACCTGGCTTACAGCGCGTTCAACAAGCCGACGCATCTTGATTCGAGCGGTAACACGGTGGACTTCACCTAAGTAACGGTTATTGATCCCTATTTTGTGGGGATCCCTCAGAACCTGACACCTTTTCGCGGAAGGTGTGCGCTCGTCAACTTTCCCGATAGGCCAGCAAGATCAAACCAATCGCGATAAAACACAGCGGCCAAATCCATGCGGCGCGCTCACGAATCGGTGATCCACAACGCAATTCCAACCACCGTGAACAGCCCCCGGCGATCGCAAAGAGGCCGAGCGGGATGTGACTCAATTCGATCAGCAGCGCTTCTTGAATGTTTTCCAAGTTATGACTATGCGTCAACAGCATGATGCCGCCAACGATATTCGAAATGGGAAATACATAGGCCGCGCGCGTCCCTGCCAACGAGCCGTTTCTAACTCGCCACTCAAAAAAGCCGAAGACCGCGACCAACATCGCCATAAAACGATGTTGGATGACCGTGGGATCGCGCAGCGACGCGAAAAAGCTAATTTCGCCCAACGGCCATGTCTCGGGATCGGAACGAATGGTGAGGAACACCGCTAGCGCCACGAAGACCAGTGGCCAATGGCGCGTCCACGGTAGGTACGGCGTATGCGCCAATAACGCCAGCAAGCCGATGCTAAGAACAAAAATTCCCGACCAATTATGATTGTATTCGGACCACGCCAGATCGCCGGCAGTGCTCGGCGCACTCCACCCCGAGCCCGGAATGAAGGCGCGCACCGCGGCCGCGCGTTCGGTTTCCACCAATTGTTGTTGTCGCGCTTGTTCAACGGCGTACCACGTTTCTGAAATATCAGGACTGACCAAGCGCGGCGCGCGTGGTGTTAACACGCGGTCGACGATGGTGTGCCAGGCGACGCGATCGTGCGGCAGATCGATTGCTGGTGGTTGCGACGTCAACGATCCCGCGACAAAGAACACGGTAAGCCCGAGCACCAATTCAACTTCGACAAAACGCCGTGTGCGTAGCGCTGCCTTGTCGTCATTGGCCATGCGGCGCACGGCCCAGAAATTACCCGCACCGAAGCCGAGCAGCGCGCCGAACAGCACGACCTTGGTGGAGGTCATGATGCCGTAAGCCGTGCCATAGGTTGCCGCGAATACGCCAAGGTAATTGATATATTTGAAAGCGGCAGAAACGAGAATAGCGACGACCCCAACCACACACACATGCGAATAACGCCGTGCGAGCGCCGCACGGGCGGCGAGCGGCAACGTGGCGCCGAGCGTCAATAAAAAGTAAGGAAGACCGCCCAACCACATCGCACCGCCGGCCTGGTGTAGCGCGGACGCGCCAAGCAAAGCGGCGCGCGCGTCAATACGTCCGACTGCATGCGTGGTCGCGACGATGCTGCCCAACAACAACAAAGCGCCCAATCCTTCGAACCACGGGTTAACGCGCGTTAATCGCGCAGTGAGTGCGAGTACGAGCGCGACCGCACACGTCGCAGCGCCAGCCAACGCAAAGGGTGCGGTGAGCGCCGCCACCCAACTCACGCCGATGGTTGCGATCAGCACGGTGAGGTCGAGGCTGGTCGCCAGCATGATAACCAACGCGAGCGCCAACGCGGCGATCCATTGAATGCGGCCCAAGCGTGGACCAATGGCGCCTGCGACGCCGCTCGTATCCACGTGCAGTGGATTAAATACCGCGTGACGGAAGACCACACCGCCGATCGTGCACGCCATTAAGGCCAGCGCGCAGCCGCGCAGAATCACGGTGAGAAATCCAAACAGATCGACGAGTAAATCCATGGCTGCGTTACGGTGTGGCTTCCACGTGAAATTTTAGATTGCCGCGTGTGATGTGGCCGTCCGCGCTTAAGACATACCATTCGAGGCGGTATTTGCCCGGCGCGAGATTCGACGCCGTCGCCCGCATATGATTGGGCGGCGAATCGGGGTTGAGCTGCAAGACTTGCGATTCGCCGGTGGCATCCACTACCGCGAGTCGTGACCGCGTCGTGTCGATACGGCTATTGAACTTAAGATCAACCGGCACCGTGGAGTTGCTAACGGTCGCGTTAGCCGCGGGCGTGGCCTCCACGACGATCGCATGCGCCTCTACCACCCGACTCGTGAGACCGGTGCTCGCTAACAAGCAAGCAACATACGTCACAATGATTCGATGCTTCATGATTTTCCTTGTGCATGGGGCGGTGCGCGCCGTTCAATCGCCGCCATTAGCGCGGGCAACACCACGAGCGCGCAAAGAATCGCGTACGAGAGCGAGATACTGATCAACACCCCCATCCCCGCCATCCCCGGGTGCTTGGAGACACCGAGTACGCCAAACGAGGCAATGGCGGTGAGACCGCTGAATAACACTGCGCGCGGCGTGCTGCTAGAGAGCAACGCGCCCACATTATCCGCAGCATGCTTGCGCACGACTAGATAAGCACCATAAGCGTTGTTGAGACCAATCAACAGTGGCAGCGCGATGATATTGGCGAAATTAAACGGAATATTGAAGATCACGGAAGTCGTCATCGTGAACAATAGGGCGAGCACCAGCGGTGCGGCGACCAACAAAGCATCGAGCACGCCGTGCAACACCACGATATGCAAAATGATGGTTAATACCAACGCGCCAATCGAGGCCCAAATGCAGGCTTCGATCACGGCCCGGCTGCCTTCGTACAATTCAACTGGCGCGTCGGTCGCGGCCGGCGTCACTGCCCGCACGGTGCGCACGAATTCGCGCATCGCGTCATTGTCATTGAGGTCGGCCTTGGGAAATACCTGAATTCGC
>JAYUEZ010000492.1:0-3451 GCA_043738965.1 Gammaproteobacteria bacterium | reverse complement strand
GGCCGCCAATCATCACTTCTTTTGGGTCGTCGCTCAACGCGAGCGCGTAGACCAAAATTCCCGTGCCATCTGGATCAGGCAGGGTCGCGTTATCAAAGCGCCGCGAACACGGATCTTTGAGATAGGGCCGCGCGGCCTCGCGCGCGGCTAATTGACTGCTTTGAAATGGCGTTAACGTGGGCGTTGTCGAGCGCGAAAAACTCGGCAGCAATAAATCGTCGAATACCGCATCGAGGATCGCCACGGGACCCTGCTCGGTATTGCGAATGAAGCGGACGACGGTATGTTTCACATCCCCTTCGATCACCCAACCGTTGATTTTTTCTTCTTCTGGATCGAAATGATCGTCCAGCATTTCCGAGGCGATCGAGGCGCGCCGATCTTGGTCGTACAACGCACGGCCCAGCGCTTCGAGTTGGGCCACCGAAAAGACCCGTAACTCATCGGCTGGGAGGGCGGTCGCCGTGGTCAGCAGGAAGGCAATTAGAACAGCACGCATGCAATTAGCTCTCTTATTTCAACGTAGTTTACGCGGATTTGAGAGTCGGCGAGGGCATCGGTGAGGGCCCGGCCAAGCGTGCGGCGCCAATCCCAGCTACGGTTATACTCGGCCCATCATACTGAACTCGTTCGAGAGATGGAGCGTCTGGCAATGTCTGAATTCGTTAGGGTGACCGCGGATGCCGGTGTCATGACCGTGCGCCTCAATCGCCCGGATAAAAAGAACGCGCTGACCGGCCCGATGTACGCCGCGCTAACGGCTGCGCTAACGACCGCCGAATCCAACGACGAGGTCCGCGCGGTGGTCTTCTGCGGCGTGTCGGGCTGTTTTTCCGCGGGCAACGATCTGAAAGACTTTATCGCGGGCGGTGACCCCGCCGCGGCGCGCCCCGCGCATGCCCTGATCAGCGCCTTATGCCACGCGACGGTGCCGTTGATCGCCGCGGTTGACGGCGTCGCGATCGGCATTGGCACCACCCTGCTACTGCACTGCGATTTTGTGTACGCCACGCCGCGCGCAAGTTTTGCGCTGCCGTTTGTTGATCTAGGCGTTTGCCCCGAAGCGGGATCAACGCTGTTGTTACCGCGTCTCGTCGGCTATCAGCGTGCCGCCGAACTGCTGATGCTGGGCGAGGCTTTCAATGCCGAGACCGCCAACCGTTATGGGCTGGTTACCGCGGTGTGTGGGTCGGAGGTAGTGGAAGCCACAGCCCTCGCGACCGCGCGCAAGCTTGCAGCCAAACCACCGCAGGCGCTGCGCGAGACGAAACAATTGATGAAGCGTGCCGAAGAAACCGTGGAGGCGCGGGTCAAAATCGAAATAGAATGTTTCAATGTGCTGCTTAGAACCGCCGCCGCGCGCGAAATCATGACGGCGTTTGTCGAGAAGCGAGCGCCCGATAAGAGCAAGTACTGAAGATCAGCACCACCGATGAAAATAACTTCGCGACGAACAAGGGGAGCAGCATGAGCCAGGTATACAGCGAGCAACATCGCAAGCTTCAAGATCAGTTTTCCACGCGCAAGATGGCCGACCGCTTGGAAGAAATGATCGTCAAGCCGGTGGTAGACGACATGGACAAGGGGTTCATCGAATCGCGTGACTTCTTTTTCTTATCCACCGTCGACCAAACCGGCCATCCGACGACCTCTTACAAAGGTGGCGATCCAGGATTTATTCGAGTAGTTGATCCGCGGACCATTGCCTTCCCGAGTTACGACGGCAACGGCATGTTTTTCTCCATGGGGAATATTTCGGCGAATCCGAAGATTGGAATTTTATTCATCGATTTCGAAAATCCGCACCGGCTGCGGTTGCACGGCGAAGCCACTGTCACGGCCAATGACCCGCTGTTATCCGCGTATAAGGAAGCCGAGCTCATCGTGCGCGTGAAGGTCACCAAGATTTGGGTCAATTGCCCGCGCTATATCCATCGCATGCAACGGGTCGCGCCGTCGCGCTACGTCCCGCGCGCCGCCTGTGAGACGCCGCTCGCGGTCTGGAAGCGCCTCGATCTTGTGCAAGATGTGTTGCCGCCAAAAGACGTGGGCCGAGCCGATGCCGCGGGGGGTGTCATCACGATGGACGACTATTTCGCGAAATTGATGAAAGGCGAGGCCTGAAACAAAATTCCCTTGTGCGGCACTCGCGGTGGTTTTTTTTACTCCTGGTCGCCGCGAGTGTGTGCCGCCCGGCCATGGCGGCGGTCTCGGGCGCGGAATTACTGGCGACCTGTCGTAACGCGTTGGCGCATGCCTATCGCGGCGTCGACAGTGCGATGTGTGAGTGGTACGTCAATCCCTGCGCGGTCTGCGGTAGTCCGACCGCACGCTGATGTTTGCCGCCGACGCTACGCGACGCTGAGCTCGCGACCCTAATGGTCCACACGTTGCAATCACACCCACAGTCCCTCTCGCGAGATGCCAAAGCGTTGGTGCAGGAAGCGCTAACCGCGCGGTTTCCTTGCGCCGCGAACTAAACAGTTGTTCGCACTATAGTGCCTCCAACGTAACCGATGTCCTCGTGAGCGCCCCATGCAGACCGTTCACGTCCGAAATCTGCGAGGAAGAGCGAGACGCCTAACCCGTTGGATTCGCTTGCCGCGGACGCCCGCGACTCCACACATGATCCGCTAGTTGCGGCGTCGCGCGGCCATCTTCCAACAGGCTGTGGTCGCGCTGGTAGGCACGGATCGCGATTTGCGTGCGCGATCCGACGATGCCATCGACCGGACCCGCTCGGTATCCGAGCTGATTCAGCCCGGTTTGAATCGCATTGACGACCTGGCTGTAGGAGCCGGCGTGTGGCGTAGCGATTTGCGTCATCGGCGCCGGCCGTCCGCCGCGGCGCCAAATCGGCTCGCCAAAATTCATCTGATGTTGATCGGTCAATGCACCGGTCAATGCACCGGCGGCGGCGCCGACCAGCGCACCGGTCGCCACCGACATACCGGTGACGGCCCCCAATGCCGCGCCGGCACCAGCGCCGAGCGCGCTGCCACTAATCGCTCGGTCCTGCGGCAGACTGCCGCAGCCGGTAAGTGCTGCAATCATGATCGTGGTCATTATGGTGTTGGTCTGCATGGATGTTCTCCCCGTTGACTGCCGAACAACGGCGCGCTTTTTATTAGCGCGCCGCGGATGGAGCCATTAAAACGACAATGCAGTGGCGAAGGGTGTGCGCTCAGTCACAAAAATTAACATTGCATCGGTCGAGCAGCGCGAAGTGCATGCCTTCCTAACCGATCACTGGCGCTCGTCGCGTGGCACTTATCTGTTCAAACGCATAAGCAAGTCGAAACAGTGTCGCCTCGGCATACGGTCGCGCCACGAACTCGACGCCAACGGGTAATCCGCCCGCGGTCATGCCGCCGGGCACACTGATCGCTGGTAACCAGGTCTGCGACGCGATCAGCGTATTTGTTGGAAACGTCAACGTTGTCCACACCCG
>JAYUEZ010000491.1:0-3457 GCA_043738965.1 Gammaproteobacteria bacterium | reverse complement strand
TGCGGCCCAATGGTGCGTAAAAATTGCCGAGAAAATCTTGCAGGATAAAGCGCGCGACGCGCGTTCCCGCATCCAAGGTCGTCAAGATAAACAACGCTTCGAACATAATCGCGAAGTGATACCACACCGCCAACCAGGCGCCGCCAGTTAGGTTCGAAAAAATATTCGCCATGCCGACGGCGAGCGACGGCGCGCCGCCGGTGCGCGCAAAGAGGGTGGCTTCGCCCATCTGATGCGCCAAGTTCGCCATTTGCGAAACCGTGACGGGAAAGCCCCATGCCGAGATCGTTTGGACTACTTGGGCCGCTTCTTTGCCGACCACGCCTGCTGGACTATTGATGGCGAAATAGACGCCAGGGTCGAGCACCGTGGCGGCGATCATCGCCATCATCGCCACGAACGACTCCATCATCATCGCGCCATAGCCGATCATGCGCGCGTCACTTTCATTCGACAGAAGTTTCGGTGTGGTACCGGACGCGATCAGCGAATGAAAACCGGAGATCGCACCACAGGCGATGGTGATAAACACAAAGGGGAATAGCTTGCCCGAGAAGATGGGGCCGGTGCCGTCGATGAACTGCGTGAACGCCGGCATTTTGATCTCGGGTCGCAACAGCAAGATGGCGACGGCGAGGGCGAGGATGGTGCCGATTTTCATGAAGGTGGACAGATAATCGCGTGGCGCGAGCAGCAACCACACCGGCACCACCGCGGCGCAAAAGCCATAGGCAATAATACAGAGCGCGAGCGTTGGGGCATCGAAATCAAACCAATGGCTAACGGTTGGCCATTGCTCGAGCGCCCCGCCGCCGACGACGGCGAGCAGCAACAACGTAACGCCAAGCGCCGTGCCTTCGAGGATCTGGCCCGGCCGTAGATTCCGCATATAGACGCCCATCAGGAGCGCGATGGGGATGGTGCAAGTCACGGTGAAGGTGGCCCATGGGCTGTGTTTCATCGCGTTGACGACGACCAGTCCGAGCACCGCGATCAAAATCAAACTGATCATCATCACGCCAAGCGTCGCCGCGAAACCACCCACGGGACCGAGTTCGTCACGCGCCATCTGGCCCAAGGAGCGACCATCGCGCCGGAGCGAGAAAAACAAGATAACAAAATCCTGTACACAGCCACCCAATACGCCGCCGATCAAAATCCACAGGGTGCCGGGCAAGTAACCAAATTGCGCGGCGAGAGTTGGGCCAATCAGCGGGCCGGGCCCGGCGATCGCGGCGAAATGATGACCGAACACCACCCAGCGATTGGTCGGCACGAAATCGCGACCATCGTTCAAGCGTTCGGCCGGTGTCGCGCGACTGCCGTCGAGGATTAGGACTTTGGTCGCGATAAATAGGCTATAGAAGCGGAACCCGATCGCGTACGTGCACACCGCGGCGGTGACAAACCAGAAGCTATTGATGCTTTCGCCGCGATGGAGCGCGATAGCCCCTAAGGCGCTGGCGCCGAGCACGGCCACGGCAAGCCATAGCAGCAGAGACGGCAGGGCTAGGCCTGATTGCCTCGGGCCGATTCCGTAAGCGCCACGAGACTGATCGCGAATTGCTGCGGGCAAGATAAGGGTGAACATACTTTCAACTCATGCGCTCTGGGTTCGTCTTACGATAACGTGCTAGTCCAAAGCTCACAATATTCGGTGTTCGAGGTTCGCGGATAAATCCGCGGCGAGGAAAAACCATTTCGAGGGGATTCTAGCCGTGGGCGCGCAAGATCCCACCGCACTGGTGTTCGAATAGGCACGAGCGCAGATAAAACGAGAATGGCCAAGGCACTTGCCGCGAGCACTGAAGCGTGCAAGCCTTGCAGATAATGCCGACCTCCCATGTCCCACCGCGCGCGCTATTGTTGGTGTTCGTCCTCACGGTGGTCTGGGGCACCAATTGGACGTTGTTCCCGCTGGCGATGCGCGAGATCTCGGTGCGGACGTTTCGCGCATTCTCACTGGCGGGCGCGGGTCTTATTCTGCTGGTGGTCGGTCGACTGCGTGGACAAACGCTCGGTATTCCGCGCCGGCATTGGGCGATCATCGCTAGCGCCTCGGTGTTTTATCTCTTGGTTTGGAATTTATGCAGTGCCTATTCAGCGCTGCTAATTCCGACAGGGCAAACTGCGGTGCTTGGTTTTACGATGCCGCTGTGGTCGGCGCTAATTTCTTGGACAGTATTTGGCGAGCGCTTGAGCATGCGGAGTGCGCTTGCCGTGGCGCTCGGCGGCACGGCGGTCGCCTTGCTAATGGTGCCGGGTTTAGCGGCCTATGCGCAGGCCCCGCGCGGATTTGCATTGGGTGTATTAGGCGGACTGGGTTGGGCGGTGGGTACGCATATCTTAAAGCGCAGCCCACTTGAGGTGCCAGCCACCGTGCTCACCGGTTGGCAGTTATTGCTGACGTCGTTGCCGATCGCAGTGGGCGCGTTGTGGATGGGCGACGGACATTGGTTTGTGCCGTCGTGGCAATCGATCGCGGTGGTTACCTACATCACCTTGGTGCCGATGGCCATCGGTAATGTGTGTTGGTTTTCAATCGTCGGCTTATTACCCGCTAATGTCGCCGGCCTGTCCGCGATCATGGTGCCGGTAGTCGCGATGTTGTTTGGCGCCGCGACGCGCGGTGAACCGCTCGGGCCATTGCAACTTGCCGCACTTGGTTGCTGCGTGGCGGCGTTGTCGCTGGTGGTACTCAAGCCGGCGCAAAAATCGGAAAATCTCTAACGACTACGATGTCGATGAAATCCACCAGTGCTAAACACATCCGGGAGATCGCCGCATGACAATCCGCGTAATCGGGGCCGGCGTCGGCCGCACGGGCACCACGTCCTTGCAAGCCGCGCTCGAAATTCTGCTCGGCGGCCGTTGCTATCATATGCACGAAGTCTTTTCACGCCCCGATGATGTCGCCGTGTGGCACGCGGCGGCGCTAGGCAACATGCCCGACTGGCACGCGTTTCTTCGGGATTGGACTGCCGCCATCGATTGGCCGGCCTCGGCCTACTGGGAAGAGATGGCGCGCGCCTTTCCCAAGGCACTCATCGTGCTTTCTCACCGCGACGCGGACGCGTGGTGGAAGAGCGCATCAAACACCATTTTCCCGGCGTCCATTCAAGCCCAGGACAACCCGTGGCGACGCATGGTCTGGGATATGTTTAAGCATCGCTTCACCACCGACCTTGAGAACCGCGTGGTGGCTATCGCCGCCTACGAAGCGCACAACGCACACGTACGCGCCACAGCCCCCGCGGATCGCCTTCTCGTCTGGGAGGCGAGCGAAGGCTGGGCGCCACTCTGCGCGGCACTCGGGTTGCCCGTACCCAACGTAGAATTCCCCCATGCCAACACCACCGCAGAATTTCAGGAGCGTATAGGATCCGCGGTCCCCGCGCCCAAACGCTGACTCAAGCGCCAGCCTAATACTCCGTCACTGGAGTTTCGCGGTGAGCCC
>JAYUEZ010000490.1:0-3466 GCA_043738965.1 Gammaproteobacteria bacterium | reverse complement strand
TGGTGGCCACCGCCACCACTTCCGGCGTGCGCGCCACGCGGCGTTCGGAACTTCGCTGCTTGGCTTCGAGAACAATTTCCAAGGTGTTCATGCCCGGAAAGTGCGCGTTAATGGCGCGGACCGCGGAATTGAACTCAGAGTTGTACCACAGCAGATTGCTGCCCTCGACCGGATTGCCGATTTTGATCAACGAGTTCACATACACGGCGCCGATGCTGAGCAGAATCGTCACCAGCGCGGTGACATTCGCGGCCTTGCCAAAAGTAATGCGGGAAATACCGTGCAGGAGCTTGTCCTGTAGCAAGTGGATCCCGGATTCCTTGCCTTCGCCACCGACGATCTCTTCAATGTTTTTCGGCACCGGCAGATAAGACAGCAGGATCGAAATCAGAAACACGCCGGTTGGGATAATCCACAACGCCCAGAAGCCGCAGAACAGCGCGTGGTTGACCATGGTTTTGATCGGCGCCACCGCGATGAAGATAATGCCGAAAACGTCGGTCATGATGCCGAGGATGGAGGGCGCCATCATGATTGCCATGGTGACCTCGGCCGCCTTCCGCCGATCTTTCAATTGCAGCAAGATTTCGTAGTAGCGTTCGGTGTACTGCACGCAATGTGAAAACGAGCGCGCGACTAGCAACAGTGGCACGATCATCAGCAGCGGTTCAATCGGCCGGCCGAGCCAGCCAATAAAACCGAAGCCCCACAGCGCCGCCACCAGCGCGCATACGATAGGCGTGGTGACGCCAGCGATATTACGCATGTAGAACACGAGCGCGATCATCAAGGCGCCGACGGTCACGCCAAAAATGCTGTAGGTCTGCTTCTGCAGCTTATAAACCCAACCGGTTAGCGTGGGTTGCCCGGCAACATAGACCTCGTGATCGGCGTCACGCGCCTTCTCGACGAAACCCTGGATGTATTTGAAGGCCTCGCCGTAATCCACGGAGTCGAGAAACGCCGCGGTGATTAAGGTGGAAGTCTCGTCCGGCGAAATATAAAACGTCCGTGCATTCGGCGACCGAGCGACGCGACTCCGGAATTCAGCCACTTCCTCGGGCGTGCTCGGCGCGTTGTTATCCATCAACGCATGCAAGTCCACGCCATCGGGTGTCGCTTCGGCGTAGCGCAGCTTTTCAGTTGAGATGGAAATGATCGTGTCGTGGTTGATCTTTGGGGCCAAATCCACGTCGCGGGTCATTTGCCAGACCTTTTTCAAGGTCACTGGGTTATAGATGTCCCCATCCTTGCGCTTGACCATGATCGAGATTTGCAGCGGGTTGCCGAAGTTCGGGTGGTCGTAGTAGACCTGCACGAAAGGATCGTTCTTCGGTAACAGATCTTTGAAGACCGTGCGGATCTGAACGTGCGGGAGGCCGGCCATGAAGGCCAGAGTGACGAGAATAAACGCAATCCCAACGGATCCCCGGCGATCCATGATCCATTTTGCCAGCCGAAATCTCATTGCACGAATTCCTCTTTATTCAGACGCTAAAACGTTATCGTGCGGTCCTGGCTAGTGCGCCGATGGGCCGACAATTCATGCCAAAATCATGGCCACCCGGCGGCGCGTCATGCACGGCAAGGGAGGGAATCGAAGCGTAGGACTACCAAACCCCGTTGCACCTGATAAATTGCCCGGCCCATACGGCCGGAGCCACTCGAAGCGCCGCGATTTCCGACTCTGAGGGCCGGATGTCGAGACGCTACCGCCAGTTAGGTAGGATTCTAGCGACTTCGTCGTAAGTAAAAAGGGGGGCGATGGAAAAAGTTCCGCGCTGGGGCGACTTGGCGTTGATCAACGCGGTTTCATGAACGAGGGTTTGAGATTGTCGAAGATCGCATCGGCGAATCTGGCGAATTTAGGGTTGGGGGGCCAGATGCGATAGGAGGGGGCGACCGATGCGACCCTCGACGGTTAGACTCTAGACCGCCAAATCGCCGCGCACTGTGACGAACCTCACTCTCGGCGTTACGAATTGATTCGCACGGGTTGGCGGCGCGGCATTTCGACGTCGCGCACTTCCTCGGAATTATCCTAGGCTCGAAGCCGAAACCAATATTAATCGATGAACTCAACCGACTCAGCCGACGCCACCGCATTGGCAGCCCTGACCCTGCTGCGCGAACGCTATGGCTACTCAAGTTTTCGCGGGCCGCAAGCGGCGGTCATCGCGTCCGCGCTCGCCGGGCGTGACAGCGTGGTTTTGATGCCAACGGGCGGTGGTAAATCATTGTGCTACCAGATCCCTGCGTTGCTGCGTCCCGGGCTTGGCCTCGTGGTTTCGCCCCTCATTGCGTTGATGCAAGATCAGGTCGCGGCACTCCGCCAGCTCGGGATCGAAGCGGCCTTTCTTAATTCGAGTCAGGCGCCGGCCGAGCAGCGCGCGGTGCTGAGTGCGCTGCACAGTGGCGCTCTTGAAATCTTGTATGTGGCGCCAGAACGCTTACTGCAACCAGCAACCCTGACCCTACTCGCCAGCCATCCACTGGCGCTGATCGCGATCGACGAAGCGCATTGCGTCTCGCAATGGGGACATGATTTTCGTCAGGAATACCTGGCGCTCGGCCAGTTGCGCCAACATTTTTTGGACGTTCCGCGCATGGCGTTGACGGCGACCGCTGATCAGCGCACCCGCTTGGAGATCGCGGAGAAGCTTGAGCTCAAGTCCCCCGACTGGTTCGTCAGCAGTTTCGACCGGCCGAATATTGCCTATACGGTGACCGTTAAAAGCGAGGCGCGTGCGCAATTGCTGGAATTTCTCAGACCCCAGCGTGGCGCGGCGGGCATTGTGTATTGCATGACGCGCGACAAAACCGAAACCACTGCGGCGTTTCTCTGTACTCAGAGTTTCACCGCGTTGCCTTATCACGCCGGCTTAAGTGCCGACCAACGTGCGACCAATCAAGCGCGGTTTTTGCGAGAAGACGCGATCGTCATGTGCGCCACGATTGCCTTCGGCATGGGAATCGATAAACCCGATGTGCGCTTCGTGGTTCATCTCGATTTGCCCAAAAGCATTGAGTCCTATTACCAGGAAACCGGTCGCGCCGGTCGCGATGGCGCGCCGGCCGAGGCGTGGATGATCTATGGCTTGCAAGATGTCGTGCGCCTGCGCCAGATGGTGGAAGAGTCCACTGCCGATGAAATCCACAAACGTGTCGAGCGACAAAAGCTCGATGCGTTGCTCGGCTGGTGCGAGACCACCACGTGTCGGCGCCGCGATTTGCTCGCGTATTTCGGTGACGACTACGCGCATGCTTGTGGCAACTGCGATGTGTGTCTGCAGCCGCCCAAAACCTGGGATGCAACCGTGGCCGCGCAACAACTGCTGTCCTGCGTGTATCGCACTGGCCAGCGCTTTGGCGCCGCTCACGTGATCGATGTGCTGCTCGGCAAACAATCGCCGAAGGTCGCGCAGCATGGGCATGCCACGTTGAGCACGTTTGGTATTGGCGCGGC
>JAYUEZ010000489.1:0-3470 GCA_043738965.1 Gammaproteobacteria bacterium | reverse complement strand
TGCCACGTACGGTAAATTTCCGGGCACGGTGCCGACGATTTTCGCGCGGTTCTACACCCAGGCGCATCGCTTGGAGACCGCGTATTACGATCAATTCTATCAAGCTGACGCCTATCTCCCGACCCACGCTCGCAACGTCGAACGTTGGCTGAAAAAAAGTGGACAGGAAACATGACGTCGAAGGTGCCGCTGCTCGCGGCGTTCGCTAAAGATCTCTATCACTGTTCAGATTGCAACTACTGCGTCGATGCGGTGTGGGCCGAGCGCGGCATCGATCATGTCTGCCCCACGTTGCAGCATCATTCACCGCTGATGAGTTTTTCTGGCCGCGGTTACCTCGCCGCCGCGCGTGCCTGGTTCGAAGGACAGGAACTCGATTTAGACGCGCTGAGTGAACGTGTGTTTACCTGCACCACCTGCGGTAATTGCGAACAAATCTGTCCTATTGGTTTGCACCCCACCGCGGTCGGGCGTGCGTTGCGCGGCGAATTGCAACAGCGCAACGTGATGCCGCAACCGGTGCGCGACCTCCTGCGCGGGATGCGTGAGGACGGAAATCCGAACGGTGTCGCGCGGAGCGACCGCATGGCGTGGCAGCAGGCGCGCACCAGCGCGGCCGCCGAGCACGTGTTGTACCTTCCGGGTTGTGCGGCGGCGACCGCGATTCCCGCCGAAGCACAAGCCGCGGTGGAGCTGATGGCGGCAGCCGGTTACGTAGTGCAGACGCTTGAGAACGATGACACTTGCTGTGGCGCGCCGCTCTTTGAGTTGGGAGATGAAACGAGTGCCACGAGCCTAATCGAAGCACTGGCCGAAAAGGTACGAGCGGCGAGCACAGTGGTCATCTCGGGTCTTGAATGTGCGAGAAGTTGGCAACGATTGAATGACGCCAATCTGCAACCGGTGACCTTCAACGAGTTGATCATGACCGCGCTTTTGACGCAACGCTTGCATCTCAACCCACGTGCCACATTACCGCCGCGAGTGTTCGTTCTCGATAGCTGCCAATCGCGCACCGCACTTGCCCCCGGCCGCGCCTTACGTCAATTGTTGACCGCGCTCGGCATCGCTACCAAGCCGAGCGTGGACGCCGCGCGGTTCATCGTGTGTTGTGGCGCAGCGGGTGGGATGCCGCAGGTCGAACCGGTGGCGGCGGACCGCATGGCCGACGCGCGACTGCTCGATGCTGGAGCCGACGCGGTAGTGGTCGGCGCAGATCCGCGCTGTGTGGCGCACTTGCGTCGCGCGCAACGCGACGCTGGCCCACGCGTATTCGGCCTCGCGGAATTTCTAAATACGTATTTCACGCATGACCAAAATCGCTGACGTCGTAACGGGATTGGCGAATGCGCTCGTCACCGAGGCGCCGATAGATTTGCTGACCTATCAACGCGATTGTTCGGTGATTCGTCCCGGCCACGCACAAGCCATGGTCCGGCCCACGCGGCGCGACGCGGTGGTCACGCTAATGCAGCGCGCCGAAGCTGCACGCGTACCGGTGTATGTCCGTGGTGGCGGCACGATGTACGCCGGTGGCGTCAATCCCCAGGCGGGTGGCGTGGTGCTCGATCTCTCGGGGCTTGATCGCATTCTTGAAATCGATCTCGCACGTGCCGTGGTCGTGGTTGAACCCGGTGTGCGGTTCGGCGCGTTGGCCAAGGCGCTGCGGCCGCATGGCATGACCATCGGCATCATTCCGGTGACGGGACCGACGGCTACAATCGGCGGCGCGGCGTCGGCGCACGCGCTCGGGACCGGCTCGGCGCGCCACCAAAGTTTCGCCGATGAAGTGGTCGGACTCGAAGTCGTGCTTACTGGTGGGCGGGTGATTCGGACCGGGAGCGCAGCCGCGCCGGACGCCGGTTTTTTTCACCGTTATTGCATCGGTCCGGATTTGACCGGGTTGTTTCTCGGCGGCGATGCGACGTTCGGCGTGATTACCGCGGTGGCTCTGTGGCTGCATCCATTACCGGCCTTTCGCGAGACCGTGTGTTACGGCTTTCCGAGTCCGGTGGCGGCGAGCGCGTTCATCACGGACCTTCAGACGCGCGAGTTGACGCGCAATATCTGGTATGGCAGCGGCTACGAGGCGCCCTCGATCAAGGCCCGCGTGCTCACCGCGTATCCGGCCACCGATCCGACTTCGTTACCGCAGTTCTGTGTCGGTCTCGATTATGGCGGCGATGAACACAGCGTGCGGCACGACCAGGAGACTATTGATAGTCTGTGTCGCGAGCACGCGGGCGCGCTCGCGCCGGTCTTCAACGAAGTCTATTTTCGCCGCCTGCGCAACGAAGACCTTTACTGGTACGGATTCGCGGGATATTTCGCGCGTTCGCGCTGTGCAATTTTAATGACGTCGCTGCCGACCACTCGCTTGAGCGCCTTCCTCGGCGTTATCGATCAACAACGTCAAACGCAAGCGGGATTCACGTGGGGCGGGGCGGTGGTGATCTGTAAACGCGGTCTGCACGGCGGGATCATGGCGTTCTACGACGAAGCCACCCAATGGGCGGCGGCCGAGGCCGCGGCGGACACGGCCGCGGATGCGCTCATCGCCGCGGGCTGTGTTCCGTATAAAAGTGGGAAAATCTGGGCGCGACAGGTGCAGAGTTTCAGCGCCTATCACGAAATCTTGAATCAACTCAAAACATGTCTCGATCCGCAGGGGATTTTGTCGCCAGGTAACTTAGGCCTCTAGTGCTTCAACGCGATTACGCCGCATGCCGCGGGCTCAAACAGACCAACGAGTGGCCGGTCATCGCCGCCGGTTGCGGTAAGCCCATCAGGGCCAAGAGGGTTGGTGCAATGTCGCTCAAACAGCCACCGATGCTGACCTCCGCGTTCCGTCCACTATAAATAAACGGGACGAGATTGCTGGTATGCGCCGTGTGCGGCTGTTCCGCCGTGCCGTGTGCGACGTCGCCACGCATCTGTTCCGCGTTGCCGTGATCTGAAGTGATCAATAAGTCCATCCCGGCGGCGTTGGTCGCGGCGCGGATCCGGCCCAGGCAGCCATCGATGGTCTCAATGCATTTCACGGTGGCATTGAAGTCACCGGTGTGCCCGACCATATCCGCATTCGCGAAATTACAAATGATGGCATCGTAAGTGCCGCTGGCAATGGCGGCGATCAGTTTGTCGGTGACTTCGGCCGCGCTCATTTCGGGTTTGAGATCATAAGTGGCAACCGCGGGTGACGGCACCATGATGCGATCTTCGCCCGCAAACGATTGCTCTTCGCCCGCGTTGAAGAAGAAGGTGACGTGGGCGTATTTTTCCGTTTCGGCAATCCGCAATTGACGCAGATGATGTGCGGCGACGATCTCACCAAAGGTGTGTTTCACCTCAATCGTTGGAAACGCCACCGGGACTCGAAACTGCGCGCCGTAGTCGGTCATCGCGATAAAACCCGCAAGCCGCGGCGTACGCCGGCGTGCAAAGTGTGCGAAATCTGATTCCGTGAATGC
>JAYUEZ010000488.1:0-9195 GCA_043738965.1 Gammaproteobacteria bacterium | reverse complement strand
GCAGGCCATGGCAACGTTACTTGAGCAACTCAAATCGATGACGACGGTGGTCGCGGATACGGGCGACATCGCGTCGATGCAGCAGTACAAGCCGCAAGACGCAACGACCAACCCGTCGCTGATCGCCGCCGCTTCGAAGATGCCCGAGTACGCGAAACTCGTCGACGACGCACTCATGTGGGCAAAAAAAGAAGCCGCGCGCGAAGCGGGTAAGCTCGATAAGGCGCTGACAGTAAAAAAAGCGAATGACCGGCTGTCCGTGGAGTTTGGGTTAAAGATTCTGCAGATCGTTCCTGGTCGGGTGTCGACCGAAGTAGACGCGCGCCTTTCCTACGACATCCAAGCGTCGCTCGACAAGGCGCGATCGCTGATCGCGCAGTACGAGGCCGCTGGTGTCTCGCGAAACCGTGTCTTGATCAAGCTCGCCTCCACGTGGGAAGGCATCCGCGTGGCGGAAGTACTCGAGCGGGAAGGTATTCATTGCAACATGACCCTCCTCTTCGGTATGCATCAAGCCGTCGCGGCCGCCGAGGCGAAGGTCACGCTCATCTCGCCGTTCGTTGGGCGCATTCTTGATTGGTACAAGAAAGACACTGGCCGCGAGAGTTATCCGCCGTTTGAGGATCCCGGTGTCGTAAGCGTCAAGACGATCTATAACTACTACAAGAAGCACGGCTACAAGACCGAAGTCATGGGCGCTAGTTTTCGAAACTCAGGTGAAATCATCGAGCTTGCCGGGTGCGATCTATTGACGATCTCGCCGCAGCTGCTGGGGGAGCTCGACGGCACCTCCGGCGCACTGCCGCGAAAGCTCGCGGCCGACACCGCAAAGGGCATGTCAATCGACAAGATCGAGATGAACGAGAGCATCTACCGCCGCATGCACGACGCGGATCGCATGGCCAACGACAAGCTCGCCGAAGGCATTGCCGGCTTCACGAAAGCGATCGAAGAACTGGAAAAGACGCTCGAAGCGCGCCTCGGCGCGCTTTAGCGGCGATTCTTCCTTGCCCCAACGCGCTCCTGGTTGCCTTACGGAGCTTTGCGTTAGCTTGTAGAATGCCGACCCCGGCGGCGAACAACGACTTCGCGCACGGAATATCCCTTTTTCGCCGGCAGACCTAGTGACACCGACTATGACGCGTTTTTCGCTTGCTCGACCCGTCTGCGCACTTGCACTTTGCACCTTGTTGGCGGCGTGTAGCATGTGGTCGGATAAAGATCCGGAGGATATGCCAGAGAACTGGCCCGAGAAGAAACTCTATTTCGCGGCTAAAGATCGCCTGGACTCCGGGTCCTGTAGCGGCGCGATCGAATACTACGAAAAACTGCAATCGCGTTATCCATTTGGACCCTACGCTGCCCAAGCGCAACTCGAACTCGCCTACTGCCATTACAAATCCGACGAAGGGGCGGCAGCCGTTACGACGCTTGATCGTTTTTTGAAGCTTAACCCGACTCACCCACACACCGATTACGCCTATTATTTGCGCGGGCTTATCAACTTCAACTCTGATCTGGGGCTTACCGCGCGCTATTTGCCGCGCGATCCGTCACAACGCGATCCCGGCGCCTCGCTACAGGCCTTCAACGATTTTTCGGAATTGATCCGACGGTTTCCAGACAGTCGCTACGTGCAAGACGGGCAGCTTCGAATGCGGCATCTGCGAAATATTCTCGCGCAACATGAAGTCAACGTCGCGAACTTCTATATGCGCCGCGGCGCATTTGTCGCCGCGGCGAATCGTGCGCGTTACGTGGTCGAAAATTATCAGCAGACACCAGCCATGCCGGAAGCTTTGGTGTTGCTTGCGAAGTCGTACAAGGTTTTGGAACTCAATGATCTATCGGACGACGCCTTGCGCGTCCTCGAATTAAACTACCCCAACCATCCGGGGATCGAAGAAGTTAAGCAAACGCATGTGAACTGACGGGTTAACGTTCCGGCACGTCGTCCTGTTCGTGATAGCGCGACGTGATTGGAAACCGCCGATCGCGTCCGAAGGCGCGCTCGGAAATGCGTACGCCGGGTGCGGCTTGACGTCGTTTGTATTCGTTGCGGTCCACCATGGCGGCGACGCGTTTAACGGTTTCTAGCTCGAAGCCGCGACTCGCAATCTCGCGCGGCGTCAAATCGCGTTCAATATACAGTTCGAGGATCGGATCGAGTACGTCATAGGGCGGTAGGCTGTCCGAATCCTTCTGTTCCGGCCGCAATTCCGCCGTCGGTGGACGTTCGATAACGCGCTCTGGGATCGCTTGACCTTGTTGATTGCGCCAGCGTGCGAGGCGATACACCAAGGTCTTCGCGCAATCTTTGAGCGGCGCGAAACCACCCGCCATGTCGCCGTAAAGCGTCGCATAGCCAACCGCCATCTCACTCTTGTTCCCGGTGGTCAGGACCATGCGCCCGGTTTTATTCGAGATTGCCATCAATAGGATGCCGCGGCAGCGCGCCTGGATATTTTCTTCGGTGACGTCCGCGGCGCGCCCAGTGAACAGGGGTGCGAGCACGGCATTAAACGCGTCAAACGGCGGCTCGATCGATACCACGTGGCATTCACAACCCAGCGCCTTGGCCTGTGCTAGCGCATCCTCGATGCTCATCTCGGCGGTATAGCGCGATGGCATTGACACGGCCGTGACATTGGCCGCCCCCAGCGCGTCGACGGCGAGCGCCAAGGTCAATGCCGAATCGATACCGCCGGATAAGCCGAGCACGGCGCCGCGAAAACGATTCTTGTAAACGTAGTCGCGAACGCCAAGCACGAGCGCGCGATAAATATTTTCTTCGTCACGAGTTGGGGTGTATTGCTCGCCTTTGAAGGTGATCCCGGTCGGCGTGCGCGCCAGTTCAATTGCGACAAGTGCTTCTTCGAATTCGGGCGCCGCGACGCAAATAGCGCCGTTCGAATCGAGCACCATTGAACCGCCATCGAAGACCAGTTCATCCTGGCCGCCCACGAGGTTCGCATAGATCACCGGCAATTGGCTTGCGGCAATTGCGGCGCGAATCGCGATTAACCGATCTTGACGCTTATTCAAGCTGTAGGGCGAGGCGTTCAGATTGACGATCGCTTCGGCATCCGCCGCGCGAGTCGCAAGCGCGGTCGCGGGATCCCAGATATCCTCACAGATGCTAACGCCGAGCTTGAAGCCGTTCAGTGACGCGACGCAGGGTTCAGCGCCCGGTATGAAGTAACGTTTTTCATCGAATACTGCATAGTTGGGCAGGCGCTGTTTGTGATAGGTCATTTGGCACTCGCCGTCGGCGAGTAAACTGGCGCTGTTATAGAGGCCTAGTGCGGTTTGCGTGGGATGACCCAGCAGCACGGCGACCCCACGCGTGTGTTCGGCAATCGAATGTAGCCCGTGTTCGACTCGCCGATGCATCCCGGGTCGAAATAACAAATCCTCGGGGGGATAACCGGTGATCGCGAGTTCCGGCAAGACCACGAGATCGACGCCCAACTCATTGCGCGCGCGCTGACACGCGGCGATGATTTTGTCGGTGTTACCCGCGATGTCTCCGACGCACAAATTAATCTGCGCCAGCGCGATACGAAGGGTGTTGGCATTCATGTAGGGGCCGCGCCGCGAGCGGATCCGCCGCACGGTTCAATCCAATTAAATTAAGTGCTCAACGCTTGAGTACGGCCAGCATTGTCTTGCCGAGATCGGCCGGCGAGCGGACCGTGTGTATACCAGCGCGTTCCAGCGCGGCATATTTGTCGGCGGCGGTGCCTTTGCCACCCGCGATAATAGCGCCGGCGTGGCCCATGCGCTTTCCAGGCGGTGCGGTCACGCCTGCGATGTAGCCGACCACCGGCTTTTTAACATGGCGCGCGATGAACTCCGCAGCCTCTTCCTCCGCCGAACCCCCAATTTCGCCCACCATGATGATCCCTTCGGTCTGCGGATCACCCTCGAACAGGCGGAGGCAGTCGATGAAGTTCATGCCCTGAATGGGATCACCACCTATGCCCACACAGGTGCTCTGTCCGAGTCCGGCGCGACTGGTTTGATGGACGGCTTCGTACGTTAACGTGCCGGATCGAGAGACAATTCCGATCTTGCCTGGGGTATGGATCGCCGCCGGCATGATGCCCATCTTACATTCGCCTGGTGTGATGACACCGGGGCAGTTCGGACCGATGAGGTAGACCTCGGGGTAGTTCGCGAGCATCGCCTTCACGCGCAGCATATCGAGCACGGGGATCCCTTCGGTGATGCAGGCAATGATCTTGATGCCACCATCGACGGCTTCGGCGATCGCATCGGCCGCGAACGGCGGTGGCACGAAAATCATACTGGCGTTCGCGCCGGTCGCGGCCACCGCGGCATGCACCGTATCAAATACCGGACGATCTAGATGTTGGCTACCGCCACGTCCGGGAGTAACCCCACCCATTAGTTGCGTGCCGTACGCAATGGCTTGTTCGGCGTGAAATGTGCCTTGCTTGCCGGTGAAGCCTTGCACGATTACGCGCGTGGATTTGTTAATTAATATAGCCATTACTTGCCACCTCCCGCTGCAGCGACTACTTTCCGCGCGGCGTCGCCCAGTTCCTCCGCGCTGGTGATGGCAAGCTTGCTCTCGGCGAGCAAGCGCTTTCCTTCGTTGACATTCGTCCCTTCAAGTCGAACGACCACCGGAACCGAGACACCAATTTCCTTTACCGCCGCGATAATGCCAGAGGCGATTAGATCGCAGCGCACGATACCGCCGAAAATATTGACGAGGATGGCTTTGACATTCGGATCCGAGCAAATAATTTTAAATGCTTCGGCGACGCGTTCGGCCGTGGTGCCACCGCCGACGTCCAAGAAGTTAGCAGGTTCGCCGCCGCTCAGCTTGATGATGTCCATCGTCGCCATCGCCAAACCCGCGCCATTGACCATGCAGGCGATATTGCCGTCGAGCGTCACATAATTGAGATCGAACTCCTTGGCGCGGCGTTCCTTTTCGTCTTCTTGACTGGGATCGCGCCAGTCAGCGATCGATTGCCGGTAGAGCGCGTTGTCGTCCACATTTATTTTGCCATCGAGCGCCGCGAGACTGCCGTCGGTGAGGATGGCCAACGGATTAATCTCCACGAGGCTGATGTCTTTATCGATGAATAAGCGATAGAGACCCTTGAGAATGGTCGCGAGCTGCTTGCGTTGCGCCTCATTGAGTTCAAGGGCGAAACCGAGGCGTCGCGTCTGGTAATCCTGCAAACCCAAAACCGGTTCGACCTTCACCGTAAATATTTTTTCAGGCGTGGTCGCCGCGACTTCCTCGATATCCATGCCGCCAGCGCGCGAAGCCATGAAGGTGATGCGTTTTGAACTGCGGTCGATCAACGCGCCTAAATACAGCTCGTGGGCAATTTGCGCCGCGCAATCGACCAGCACGCAGTTAATCGGTTGACCACCCGGGCCTGATTGTTTTGTCACGAGCTGGGTACCGAGCAACGCTTTGGCCGCCGCGCGTACTTCGGCGACGGTTTTAGTGAATTTTACCCCGCCCGCTTTGCCGCGCCCGCCCGCATGTACCTGTGCTTTCACCAGCCATGCATTGCCGCCAAGGGCTTCGGCGTGCGCAGCGGCTTCGTCGGGCGTGAAGGCGGGTTTGCCAGGCAGAATCGGCACGCCGTAATCCGCAAAGAGGCGTTTCGCTTGGTATTCGTGAAGGTTCATCGAGCTATATCCCCATTATTCGATGGTCGATCGCGCAATTTACAGACCAGCGATCGGCTACTAAAGTCCTTACAATTCGATCAAGACCGTATCGGGCAATGCGCAGGTCGCCTTGTTTGATGCCGAAAGAGTGGTGAATATAACGACCGCTCAGCGCCACGCCTAAAATCGCACGTTATCGGCCACCCGTCACTTACGGGCCGGCACTATATCGGATCGATGTCGCGGATAGAATGCGATGGGGCTAAAGATCAACGGAGGGTAGGCATGGGATTACGACTACTCATTATCGTCGGAGTCATTTGGTTCGCACTACGCGTTTACCGTCGATACCAGTTGGGCGTCAAGCGCGAGCGCGGCACCCATGCGGAGAAAATGGTTCAGTGCGCGGTGTGCGGCGTCTATTTGCCCGAGCCTGAAGCGCGGCGTGAACAGCCAGGGGTGTTTCACTGTCCCGCCCATCAGGCACATTAGCGCGGCCGATGTGCGGCTTACCATGGGCAATTGTCGGCGTTGACGGCTCGCGAGTTTGATAGGTGTTTAATACACAACGGCAGAACGCGCCGATTAACCGCGACGCAAGAGCGTGGGTCGCGCTCCGCTACTTCAATCTTTATCGACTGATTATCGCTGGCCTTTTCGCGCTGTTAGCGACCTTGGGGCGCTTGCCGCCAATGTTCACGCAATTCGATGTCCGCTTGCTCGCCTGGTCCGCCATGGGTTACTTGTTCGCTGCCATCGGGCTGCAAATCGCCATCGAGCGGCGCTGGGCGAATCTTTATCGAATTCGTAATGTCCAGGTCTTGGTCGACGTAGGGGCGCTTACGTTGCTGATGCACGCGAGTGGGGGCGCCGCGGGCGGCTTCGGTGTTTTGTTGGTGGTTGCGATCGCGGGCGCTTGCCTCATTGCACGATGGCAGGCGGCGGTGTCGTTCGCGGCGGTCGCTACACTCGCGGTGTTGGGCGAAACCGTTTATGGCACGCTGAAACTCGGCTACGAGGTCGCGAGCTACACGCAGGCAGGCCTGCTCGGCGCCGCGTTGTTCGGCACCGCGATTCTGGCCTCGGTCCTCGCCGAGCAGGCGCGCGGCAGCGAAGCGCTTGCGGCATTGCGCGCGCTGCATATAGAACGGCTGTCACAGCTCAATCAGCACATCGTGCAGCGCATGCGCTCCGGAATCGTGGTGCTCGATGCGGAGGAGCGCGCGGTGCTCGTGAACGAATCCGCGCGCAAATTTCTCAATATTGACGATGACGCAATCGGCGGATCATTGCTCAATCACCAACACGCACTCGCCACCGCGCGCACTGAGTGGAGGACGCGCGGTGAAAATCGTAAAACGCCACTGAAGCTCGAGCGCGGCGCGGAAGTGATCGTCTCTTTCACGCAGCTCGGCGATGCCGATACCGAGGGTACATTGGTATTTATTGAAGATGCAGCCGAAAGCCAGCAACGCGCGCAGCAAATCAAATTAGCCTCACTCGGTCGCCTGACCGCCAGCATCGCGCATGAAATTCGCAACCCGTTGGGCGCCATCAGTCATGCCGGTCAGTTATTATCAGAATCGCCGGAATTGAACAAAGATGATCTGCGGCTCACGCAGATCATCGTTGAGCATGCGGCACGCATGAACGAGATCGTCAAGAATGTGATGATGATTGGGCGGCGCGATCTCAGCGTTAGCGAAAGTTTTTTATTGCAGCCGTGGCTTGAGAAATTCATTGCGGAATTTCGCGAACAGCGCGCGCTGTCCGCGGTGGCGGTGGTGAGCGATTGGGCCGAACCCAACATTACGGTACGCATGGATAAGAGCCAACTCCACCAAGTACTCTGGAATCTCTGTGAGAACGCCTTGCGCTACAGCACGGTAGACCCGAAAGTGCGTTTCGCGGCAGGACGCGCGGCCGAAAATGGCCGCCCCTACATCGATCTCATCGATACCGGGCCCGGGATGTCGAAGGCCTTCGCGGAGCAGGTATTTGAGCCGTTTTTTACCGGCGAGCGTGGCGGCACCGGGCTCGGCTTATATATCGCCCGCGAACTTTGTGAAGCCAACCAGGCGACCTTGCGCCTGCTCGATCACGATCCCAGTGGGTGCCATTTTCGACTAACCTTTGCGCATCCCGCGCGTCAGCAATTGAGTGCGCTATGAAATGACTGAGCGACAACTAGCCTTGATCGTCGATGATGAACCGGCGATTCGCGAATTAGTCACGATTACTCTCGGGCGCATGGGCATCGAGTGCTGCTCGGCGGCGAATCTGCGCGAAGCGAAAGCCGCGCTGGAAGAACAAAAAATCGCGATTTGTTTGACCGATATGCGCCTGCCGGATGGTAATGGATTGGAGCTGGTCGCGCATATTCAGCAGCGGCATTCGGATGTGCCGGTGGCGATGATCACGGCGCATGGCAATATGGAAACCGCGATTCAGGCCTTGAAAGCGGGCGCCTTCGATTTCGTCAACAAGCCCGTCGACATCAACGATTTGAGAAGTTTGGTCGCACAAGCGTTAAAGCTCGGTGCGCTAAAAGTGGAGACTACTTCCAGCGCACCATCACGTGAGCTCATCGGACGCTCGAACAGCATTCGCCAACTACACGAGACGATCGCAAAAGTCGCCCGCAGTCAGGCGCCGGTCTATGTCAGCGGCGAATCTGGAACCGGTAAAGAGTTGGTCGCGCGCCTGATTCATCTACACGGACCGCGCAGCACGCAAGCCTTTGTACCGGTGAATTGCGGCGCGATTCCGCATGATCTGATTGAAAGTGAGCTGTTTGGACATTTGCGGGGAAGTTTCACCGGCGCCGTCGCGGATAAGGCGGGCTTATTTCAAGCCGCGCATAACGGGACCTTGTTTCTCGATGAAGTCGCCGATTTGCCGCTACAAATGCAAGTAAAGCTCTTGCGCGCGATTCAGGAAAAGCGCATTCGCCGCGTCGGCGCCGCGCAAGAAGAAGCCGTGGATTGTAGAATCTTGTCCGCGACTCACCAAGACTTGGCCGAACTGGTCGACGCGGGGACGTTCCGCCAGGATCTCTACTATCGCATTAACGTCATCGAATTAAAGGTGCCGCCGCTCCGCGCGCGCGGTGACGATATCGTGCTATTGGCCGAACATATTCTCGCGCGTTTGGCGGAAACCAATGGCGATACGCAGTTTGAACTCACGAGCGCCGCGCGCGCGGCCCTGTTGGCTTATCGGTTCCCAGGCAATGTGCGTGAGTTGGAGAATATTCTCGAACGCGCGGTAACCTTGTGCGAAGGCACGGCAATCGAGGTCACTGATCTTAGACTGCCAGAACCCGTTGGGGCTCTGGAACCAGATTCGGATGTCTCTACGTCAGCGCCTGACACGGGAGAGCTGCAGACCTACCTCGATGACGTTGAGCGTAAACGCATCTTGGATGCCTTGGAAAAAACGCGCTGGAATAAGACCCAAGCGGCGAAGTTGCTTGGGATTAGCTTCCGTGCATTGCGATATCGCTTGGAAAAATTGGGGTTGGACTGACGA
>JAYUEZ010000487.1:0-3483 GCA_043738965.1 Gammaproteobacteria bacterium | reverse complement strand
GCTTGCGTGACGCGCCGAAACTGAGCCTCGGTCTGCCTTATTACGGCGCGGCTTTCGAGTTGATCGGCCGTGTGGGGACCCCGAATCGCCTGCGCGCGCTGCGCGATCTGCCGGTGGCGATTCAAGCGCAAACCATCGCAAGCTTCGCGCTCGCCATCCTGCACGCCAAACAGCAGACATATTTCGCGGCGTTGCCCGCGCTCGAAGGCATCGCCAAAGGCGACGCCGCGGCCGGTTTGCTATGGGGGCCAGTGGCGGGTTGGCAACTGGCGCGCCATCCCGAGTTGAAACTGCGGATCGCCGACGATTATGCACCGCCCGCCGCGCTTAGTTGGAACCTACATGTCGCGACCCGTCGCGCGGACGGCGACTTGCGCGCAACGATTGACGCCACCTTGCACGCACTCGCCGCTGACGGACAGCTCGCGCGACTAGCGCAAACACAGGGCTTTCATCTGTATGCGCCGTTTGCCACCACTTATAGTTTGACTGAGATCAATAAACTGCATTGACGCACTTTGTCCGCCCATAGCGGCACTTACGCCGCGACGATACGATCTTTCCCCGCGGCCTTGCCGGCATAGAGCGCGCGATCGGCGGCGGAGATAAGATCGTCGAAGCTTTGTTGTAGGGCATATTCGGCAATGCCATAGGTCAGCCGCGCCTGAATTCCATGCGTTTGATGGGTGATTGGCACACGCAATAGCCGCTCTTGCACGCGTCGCGCGACGGCACTCGCCTCGTCGCGATCAGTTTCGGGGAGAAACACAAAGAACTCTTCCCCGCCCCAGCGTGCGACTTGATCTTGGGTGCGTACCGAGTGTTGAAACGCTTGCGCGATCGCCATCAGCGCCGCGTCACCCGCTTGATGCCCAAATTGATCATTGATGGCCTTAAAGTTGTCGACATCCGCGAGAATAATCGAAAAAGGCCGCGCCGTACGGCTGAAGCGCGCAATCTCGAGTTCCACCATTTCGCGCATGTGGCGCCGATTCAAGAGTCCGGTCAGGGCGTCGGTGGTCGCCAATTGCATGAGCTTGGAATTGAGCGACTGCAGGCCCTGCGTCATCGTCGTCACAGTCGAGGCATAGGCGTGAGCGAGAAAACCCAACACGCCCGCGAGCGTGATCATGTTAGTGATCGTGAAAATCGCGACCGCGTTGGGCGTCGCCGCCGGAGTACCAGGATTGACGCGAAACCAAAACGCCAGCACGACGTAGGACGCCGTCAAGGTAACGAAAATAAGCAACTTGAGCGCGCGCGAAAAATACGGGCATAACAATAAGAAGTTGATCACGAGCAAGCCAAAGAGATGAAAGTCGGCATTCCAGCCGAAGATTTTGGTGGCAATCGCGCTATGCCCGAGAACCAGCAGCGACATCAAGGCCAGTGCGGAATTCAGCCGATTCGTGTCCAGCAGCTTCAACGCCAGACCACAAATGCCGATGGCGACGAGATTCACGCCCGGCATCCGCGGCACGTCCAAGGTCACAAATACCCAGAAATACACCCCATACGCGATCAGCGCCACGATAATCATGACGCGGAACACCGCTTCGTAGCGATGCGCGAGCACGTTGGCGACGGTCGGCGATGCCGTGAGTAACGGCTTAGAAGGTTGGCTCACGTAATTTTTTCACTGTGTTCGCCCCTACTCCAAACGCGCGGGGCGAATAATTCCGGACCAAAATGGCCGAACGCCGATAGCGAGGACAGCATTAGTCCGGCGTTCCGTCGCGAAGGATCGGTAAATACTGCGCACGATCAATATTTCCACCGCTCAAGATTACCGCGACTTTTTTCCCGCGTTGGGCTTCACGCTCATGCAACAAGCCAGCGAGCGCCGCCGCGCCCGCGCCTTCCGCGAGATTATGCGTGTCCACATAGTAGGCGCGCATCGCTTCCATGATTTCCGCGTCATCGACTTGCACGATACGCGCCGCGCCGCGTTGGATGATGGCGAAAGCTTCGGGTGACGGCACCCGACAGGCGACGCCGTCGGCCATCGTCACCGCGCATGCGGTCTCAATGACGCGCCCAGCCGCGAACGATAGCGCGTACGCAGGCGCGCCGGTCGCGACCACCCCAACGATTTCGGTATCCAACTCCAGCGCATCGCGAACCGCGATCAGACCACAAATTCCCGAGCCCATGCCGATCGGAACATAAACGCTCGCGAGATGCGACACGGCGCGAAATAACTCGAGCGCATACGTCGCGACCCCGCACACGAGATCGCGTTGAAACGGCGAAACCATTTCCAGGCCGCGCGCGGGGCCGAGAACCGCCGCATGCCGCCGAGCGGCTTCGAAATCCTCGCCGTGCTCAATGACGTTCGCCCCGAACGCGCGCATCGCGGCATTCTTTTCAACGCTATTCCCCTGCGGAACGACGAGGGTCAATGGGAGCCCAACCGCGCGACAGGCCAGTGCCAAACTTTGCCCATGGTTGCCGCGCGTCGCGCTGATTAATCCCCCGACCACGTGGCCCGCGGCACGGCGTCGATGCGCGAAGTAAACTCCGCCACGGATCTTGAACGCACCGATTGGCGTGTGGTTTTCATGCTTAACCCAGACCTCGCAACCGGCGCGCGCCGCCAGCAACGGCCAGGCATATTGCGGCGTCGGCGGTACCACCGGGCGGATCACCGCGGCTGCGGCTTCGATTTCGACCAAGGCGGGTAGGACCATGTTATGTCGTGACCAGCGATTGATAAATTTGACGATACGCCGCCGCGCTGCGGCGCCACGAATTGTCTTCGGTCATGCCGTTGCGCTGTAGACGTTGCCATCGCGCCGGATCATGAAACACTTCGAGGGCGCGGTGGGTAGCCGCGATCAGGGCCGACGAGGTCGCGTCGTCGAAGACAAAGCCCGTGGCACGCGCCGCATCGACTGTTAGGTCGATCACGCTATCGGCGAGACCGCCCGTACGGTGCACGATGGGCACCGTACCGTAGCGCAGGCTATACAGCTGGGCGAGACCACAGGGTTCGAAGCGCGACGGCATCATAAACGCATCCAGTCCAGCGAACATCTGATGCGACAGCGCGACATCGAACCCAATGTGATACTGCACGTGCTGGGGATAAGCCTGCGCGGCCTCGATGATCCGCCGCTCAAGCGCCGGGTCACCGTTACCTAAAAACAGGAACTGGAGGGGCAGGCGGGTCAGCGCCGGCAGCGCCTCTAAGATTAAGTCCACGCCTTTCTGCTCGGCCAAACGCGTAACGATCCCGAGCAGAAATTGCGTCGGATCCAACGGCAATCTAAAGCGCTGCTGCAGATGCCGCTTGTTCGCCGCCTTGGCGCCAACGCGGCTAATGTCATAGGTCGCGACCACAGCAGAATCGTGTGCCGGGTCCCACACCTGCAGATCGATCCCGTTCATGATGCCCGTGAGCACGTTCGCGCGACGGCGCAGGAGACCGTCGAGACCGCAGCCGAACGCCAGAGTTTGAATCTCGCGCGCATAGCCCGGGCT
>JAYUEZ010000486.1:0-3492 GCA_043738965.1 Gammaproteobacteria bacterium | reverse complement strand
ATCGTGCGATCGAGTCCCGCTTGATCGCTGACTTCGCGACCCCGCACGACCGCCGCGATTTCTTGGTTAACATGCCGGACTGCGGCCAAGACGCCTTTGCCGAGATAACGTTTTTTATCGCCATCGCGCATTTCAAGCGCTTCGCGTTCGCCGGTCGACGCACCAGACGGGACAAGGGCCGCGCCCTTGGCGCCAGTGGCGGTGGTCACTTCCGCACGCACCGTAGGATTGCCACGCGAATCCATCACTTCGAGTGCGACGACTTGTTTAATTTCCGACATCGGGATCCCTCTCTGAAAAGTTGGCGCTCATGACTCCCGCGCGTTTAACCGTATCGTCGAGAATTTTGAGGGTTTCGAGGAGCGCGCGCATCCGCGGCAAGGGCCACGCGTTCGGTCCGTCGCTTAAAGCTCGCGCGGGATCAGGATGCGTTTCCATGAACACTCCAGCAACTCCCACCGCCACCGCAGCGCGCGCCAGCGCCGGCACGAACTCACGTTGACCACCCGAACTCGCGCCCTGCCCGCCCGGTATTTGCACCGAATGGGTTGCGTCGAAAACGACCGGCGCCTGCGTCTCACGCATGACCACTAGCGAGCGCATGTCCGACACCAAGTAGTTGTAACCAAACGACGCCCCGCGCTCACACACCATAATCTGGGCGTTGCCGGTGGCGCGCGCCTTGGCGACCACGTGTTGCATATCCCACGGCGCCAGGAACTGGGCTTTTTTGATGTTCACCGGCTTGCCCTGCCGCGCCACCGCCTGAATAAAATTCGTCTGGCGACACAGGAAAGCGGGTGTTTGCAGAACATCCACCACGGTCGCAATCTCGTTCAACGGTGAATCTTCATGCACATCGGTCAGAACGGGGACGCCGATCTGGCGCTTCACGTTCTCCAGCACCTTGAGTCCTGCTTCGAGCCCCGGGCCGCGAAAGCTTTCGTGCGACGTGCGGTTGGCCTTATCGAAGGACGACTTAAAAATAAACGGGATCCCGAGCGCCGACGTCATCTCGCGCAAAGCGCCCGCGGTGTCGAGGCACAGGCCTTCGGACTCAATGACGCAGGGGCCAGCAATCAGGAAAAACGGCGCCGCGCCGCCGACTTCGAATTCACACAAGCGCATCGGTCACCGTGGCCGCGGCACGCTGCTTGTTGTGCGCTAGGGCCGCACGGACGAAGGCGGTGAACAATGGATGACCATCGCGCGGCGTGGATGTGAATTCGGGATGGAATTGACAGCCGACGAACCACGGATGGCTCGGGATCTCGATGATCTCGACCAGATTCCCATCCATCGAGCGACCCGCAATCCGCATTCCCGCCGCTTCGAGTTCCATCATGTAGGTGTTATTAAATTCGTAGCGATGGCGATGGCGCTCGATGATGGTCTCGGTGTCATAGGCGCGCGCGACTAGACTGTCCGGCGCGAGCTTGCACTGCTGTCCACCCAAGCGCATCGTACCGCCTTTGTCGTTCCCTTCTACCCGTCGCTGCACCGAACCATCGGCCGACATCCATTCGGTGATCAACGCAATCACGGGATAGCGGGTGGCTTTGTTGAATTCGGTGCTGTCGGCGTCAGTCAATTTCGCACAGTGGCGCGCGAACTCAATCACCGCCACCTGCATGCCCAAACAAATTCCCAAATACGGCACCCGGTGTTCGCGCGCATATTGCGCGGCGCTAACCTTGCCTTCGATCCCGCGCTCCCCGAACCCGCCGGGGACAAGCACCGCGTCCATTCCCTCAAGACAGGCCGTGCCTTCACGTTCGACAACTTCCGAATCCACGTAACGAATGTTGACCCGTGTGCGGGTGTGGATCCCGGCGTGAATCAACGCCTCTGAGAGGGACTTATAGGATTCGGTCAGATACACATACTTCCCGACCATCGCGACATCGATAGTGGATTTGGGATTGGCCTGCGCCTCCACCACCGCCTGCCATTCCTTCAAGTTGGCTGGCGGGGCGTCGATGCCAAGTTTTTCGACGACGATTTCGTCCAGGCCTTCGGCGTGCAACATCATCGGGATTTTGTAGATCGAATCGGCGTCGATGGCCGAGATTACCGCGCGCTCTTCGACGTTCGTGAACAGCGCAATTTTGCGACGTTCTGAATCCGGCAATGGTCGATCGGCGCGGCACAATAAAATATCCGGTTGGATACCAATCGAGCGCAGCTCCTTGACCGAGTGCTGCGTGGGCTTGGTCTTCATTTCACCGGCGGAACCGATGAACGGAACCAAGGTTAGATGGATGAATAAGGTGTGCTTCGCGCCCAGCTCGACGCGCAGCTGGCGGATCGCTTCGAGAAACGGCAGCGATTCGATATCACCAACCGTGCCGCCGATCTCGACCATCGCAATTTCCGCGTCACCCGCGCCTTGTTTGATGCAGGCCTTGATTTCATCGGTGATGTGCGGAATCACTTGGACCGTCGCGCCGAGGTATTCGCCGCGCCGTTCCTTGCGAATGACGCGCTCGTAGATCCGACCGGTGGTGTAATTGCTGTTGGAACTGGTGCGGCAACGGACAAAGCGTTCGTAATGTCCAAGGTCGAGGTCGGTTTCCGCACCGTCTTCGGTCACGAACACTTCGCCGTGTTGGAACGGACTCATCGTGCCCGGATCAACATTGATATACGGATCAAGCTTGATCATGGCTACGTTCAATCCGCGCGCCTCGAGAATCGCGCCCAAGGACGCCGAAGCGATGCCCTTGCCGAGCGAAGAAACGACGCCGCCGGTAGTGAAAACAAAGCGCGTCATGCCGGATCGTCTCTCAAGCTTGGCACCCGTGGATAGTTTTGTTCGCGTTGATCGCGGCGCCTGACAGAGGCACCGTCATCCTGTGCACGCTACCAGAAGCGAGGGGGGCACCTCAACGACTACGCGTAGTGTTTGGGGAACTGGTAGGCGCGTCAGAAACTAGTTGACAGCGGTGCGCGCTGTGTCGAGCGTCGCCGCCGTTCCGCATTGGTGCTGACGCGCTTGCAATACCGAACTGGCGGCGACTTCGGTAAGCTCTCGGGTCGGCGCACCCGCGCTTGGCGTCTGCGCGCACGACTGGCGTCTTCCACTTGTTGCCGCGGTTTTTAATGGGAGTCGATCCATGTCTGATATCGAAATCGCACAAAAAGCGCATAAGAAACGAATCTTGGATCTCGCCGGCGCGACGCTCAGGATCGACACTGAGCACTTAGAGCCCTATGGGCATTACAAGGCCAAGCTATCGCTAGAGTTTATCGACAGCCTGCAGAGTAAGCCGGATGGCCATCTGATCCTGGTCACCGCCATCAGTCCGACCCCCGCTGGCGAAGGAAAAACCACCACCACGGTCGGTCTTGGCGACGCCCTCAATCGGCTGGGCAAGACGACCATCATGTGCTTGCGCGAACCGTCGCTCGGGCCGTGCTTCGGTGTGAAAGGTGGCGCGGCCGGCGGCGGTTACGCGCAGGTGGTGCCGATGGAAGACATCAACCTGCATT
>JAYUEZ010000485.1:0-3502 GCA_043738965.1 Gammaproteobacteria bacterium | reverse complement strand
TTCGAAAATGCCGAATGACGCGAGAGTGCAAGCGATCAAGATCAGCCATATCGCGAACGGCATTGGAGTTCGAAAATTCTTACGCATCGTCACACCAGGTAGAGCAGCGGAAAAATAAATATCCACAGCACGTCAACGTAGTGCCAGAACACGCCGACGTTTTCGAGACCCGTCGTGTAGGCCGGCGAGTCCAGACAGCGGATGCTTCGCTGCCGGTATGAATTAAGGAACATCATGCCGGCGACAACGTGCAGAAAGTGCACGAACGTGATGAAGTAATAAAACGAGAAAAAAGGATTCGTCGCGGGGCTGAAGCCGAGCAAAATCTTGGCGCGGTACTCGATGATCTTGCTCGCCACGAACATCAAGCCACAGACCAGCGCGAGCGCGAGCCGAGTCGCGATAATTTTCGGCGCGCCGCGCCGTGCTGCGTGCACGGCCTCGACCACCAACCACGAACTCGTCACCAATACCAGAGTATTGCACAGTCCAAAGATTTCGTTGAGATGAGTTTGAGATGACTTAAATAGCGAGTATTCATCCAGACGCTCGGTCATGAACACAAAAAAAATCAACGTGAAGATGACCATGTCGATGAAGACAAAAAGCCATAGACCGTCGGTGCCAATCTGCTGTTGGTCGTGTCGGAACGTCGGTGAACGCGGATCGTCCGGTGCGGAATCAGGATGGTTCATCGCCGCGATTTCTTACTTGCGCCCGAGCAATCCTCTGACCCCCAAAGTTTGGCTGCGGACATGGTTGCCCGCGGTCAAGGTTGGATGTGGTTTTGAGGATTCGCGGCAGCCGCGGGCAGAATCGCGACTACCGGCGAATAATACTATGGTGCTGCGTTCAGCGACCGACGGCGGCGACCACCGGCACGAACTCTCGGCGACGACTCGTCAGCTCTTTCAGCATGAAGTAACTGTACGGTGAGAAAAAGCCGAACAACCATGAGCCGAACACAATATAGAAATTCCAACTGCCTGGCAGCGTGAACGGGCCTTTATCGACAAAGGGGATCAGCACTAGTGGCACGAAGATGATCCCGATGGCGATCGCACACCACCCTGCCCAAGCCGGAAAAATCGTCTGGCGCTTATTCAGAATCGTGTAGAGGCCGAGTCCAGTCAGCTGCACCGTTGTGATCATGAACGTCACGTCATAGATGAACCAGCCGGTCGCGTGCAGCAATTTGATCACACTGGGGTCAAACGTAGTCGCGAAGACGGCGCAGCTCAGCCATATCGCCGGACAGAAGGCTAACACCCAAGCAGTCAGGGCGCCGCCGGTGAGTTCCATGAAGCTGAAAACGTTAAAGCCACCGGATTCGTCACGCATCATAAACGCCAGCAGGCACGACCACGGCAGGTATAACAAGGCGACAACGCAGCATCCGGCCATCCCGATCGCGATCGAACTCTGATACTTGCCGTAGTAATCCGCGACCAACTGTTCGGGAGTTAAGCCCATGACATTGGGTGGCGGAATGTTATGGCCCAGGATGCCCCAGAAGACCAGATAGCCGAGCACAAAGAGTGGTCCGCACCAGGCGACACACAACTCCACCAGGTTTTTTGTTTCTTTGTCCATAATCGCCCCTTGAGTATTAGTGTTTGCGAATTCGAACATAATATTGAAATAATAGTCAATATCGTTTTAAGAGCTCTTGCGCTGGACTTCCGATGACGCGATGCCAGCAAGGCGAATACTGCAACATCTCACAGTGAAGGCGACATGACTCACTACGACACCATCATTAAAAACGGGACCATCGTTGACGGCACCGGTCTCCCACGATTCCGCGGAAATATCGGCATCCGTGCCGGGCGCATTGCCAAGATCGGCCGCCTCAAGGTGAGCGAAGCCCGGGAAATCATCGACGCAGAGGGTTTGCTCGCGGCCCCTGGCTTCGTCGCTCTCCCTACTCACCACGACGCCCAGCTTCACTGGGATCCCTGCTACATAATTTTCGGTTGGCACGGCGTGACCTCGGTCGCGATCGGTAATGGTGGCGCCGCTGGACAGCAGCCATGATGTCGACCGATAGCACCATCAGTTTTGACCCCGCAACTTTTTCGTTTGATCCCCTGAGCGCGGCGGTTCGCGCCAATCCTTACCCGTACTACCAGTATTTGCGCGAGCATTCTCCAGTACATTTCGTACCGACACTGAATGCTTATGCGATCAGCCGCTACGAGGATGTGCGCAATGTGCTCTCCAACCACGCGCAATTCTCATCGGATCCCTTGATTCGGATTGCGTTTGGCGAATTCAATCCCGCGGGCGACGCGCGTTACGTGCTGGCCTCCGATCCGCCCCACCACACACGTCTGCGCGCCCTGGTGAACAAGGCGCTGTCGAACCGCTACCTGACCGAGATCCGCAGTGAGATTGAGCACACGGTAAGGGGATTACTGCAGGATCTCCCACACCAGCGGGAATTCGATTTCATTGAACAGTTTTCCTCGCCGCTGCCGGTCAAAATTGTGGGTGAATTTCTTGGTATCGAAAGCGCGCGGACGGCGGATTTTCGGCGCTGGTCGAACAGCATCACTGCTGGCGGCAATGCAGAGCTCCTCACGGAAGACCAGCGTCAACAGATTCGTTCCGATGCTAGGGAATTTCGCGAGTATTTTCTGACCCGAATCGCGGATGCGCGCAATCACCCCCGGCCAAATTTGATCGGCGCCCTGGTCGCCGCCGAAGAACAAGGGCAGAAGCTGTCCGCCGACGAAGTGCTGGCGATGTGCGTGCTGCTATTGATTGCCGGTAATGAAACCACCACGACCATGCTCGCGAATGCCCTGATCTGCATGCGCGATTTTCCAGCGGTGGCGGCGGAAGTGCGATCCGATCGAACCCTCATCCCCAACTTCATCGAGGAAAGCCTCCGCTACAGCTCACCCATTCAGTTGCTATTCCGGCGCGCGACCTCGGACACCGTCATCGCTGGGATCCCGATCGCGAAGGACCAAATCGTGATGCCGATTTATGGCAGCGCCAACCGCGATGGCACCATGTTCGAAAATCCCGATGTCGTGAACCCCCATCGACCCGATGTGCGGAAGCACGTGGCGTTTGGCTGGGGAATCCACATGTGCGTCGGACGCGCACTTGCAAGTCTAGAGGGCGATATCGCGTTGAATGCGCTGTTTGATCGCTTTTCGAAAATCGAAATCACCTCGCCTACCCTCGAGTGGGTTGACGCGTTCTATCTGCGTGGCCCGAAGAATCTGCGCGTTATCTGCAGTTGACGTCAAAGCGTGAGGCCTAACAACGATTCGGTCATTCGAGCCGGCGATTCGTCGCTCCGGCGGGCGGCGCGCATGGCACCCGACGCGCGCCGCGAACATTTATTGCGCGCAGCCATCCGTGTGTTTGCGGCTAAGGGCATTGGTGATGCACGTCATACGGATGTGGCGCACGAGGCCGGCGTGGCGGTCCCGACGACCTTTCACTACTACCCCACCAAGGCCGACTTACAGAGCGCCGTACTCAA
>JAYUEZ010000484.1:0-9259 GCA_043738965.1 Gammaproteobacteria bacterium | reverse complement strand
AAATCGAACTTCAGGAGTCCCACGGCTTCGACATCGCTCATGTCGAATTGGGTGACCGCGGTGTCGCTCCCCTGTTCGCAATACAGCGGCATGAATTCAGTCAGCGGCCGGGGCGCGATCACGATACCGCCAGCGTGCTTGCCCGCGTTGCGTGACAGGCCTTCGAGCGATAGCGCTAAATCCATGATCACGCGGACATCGTCTTCGTCGGCGTAGCGCGCCTTGAGCTGCGGTTCCTCGATCATCGCGCGGTCGAGCGTCATATTCGGATCGAACGGCACGAGCTTGGCTAGCTGATCAACGAAGCCATAGGGGAATCCCAACACCCGTCCAACATCGCGCAGCACCGCTTTCGCCGCCATCGTGCCATAGGTGATGATTTGCGCGACCTTGTCCCGGCCGTAGCGCTCGTTGACGTATTCAATCACTTCGTCGCGGCGGTCCATGCAGAAATCGATATCGAAGTCCGGCATCGACACCCGTTCCGGATTCAGAAACCGTTCGAATAGCAGATCGTAGTCAAGCGGATCGAGTTCAGTGATGCCAAGCGCGAAAGCCGCGAGCGATCCGGCGCCGGAACCACGGCCCGGTCCCACCGGAATCGCGGCCCGTTTGGCCCACTGAATGAAGTCCGCGACGATTAGAAAATAACCTGCGAAGCCCATTGAATTGATGACCGCGAGTTCGCTTTCCAAACGGGCCCAATAGACGTCCGCGCCGCGCGCCTGTAATGCGCTGGGGCGAGTAGCCAGACGGTCGGTTAGGCCCGCGCGCGCGTCGTGCTCTAACAAGGCTTCAACCGTCGTGCCGCTAGCGACCGGATAGTTCGGCAAATGGTAGGTGCCAAAGGTAAATTCGAGATTGCAGCGCTGGGCAATGGTGACGGTATTCGCGAGCGCGTCGGGAAGATCGGCAAACAGTTCGCCCATTTCTTGCGGCGTACGCAAATACTGCTCGGCGGTATAGAGCTTGGGCCGCCTGGGATCGGACAGGGTACGACCGTCTTGAATACAGACTCGCGCCTCGTGCGCATCGAATTCATGAGCTGCCAAAAAGCGCACATCGTTAGTCGCCACCAACGGCAAACCGAGCGCATCGGCGACTGCGACCAGCGCCGCTACTTGCTGCTCTTCACCGGCGCGTCCGGTGCGCGTGATCTCAAGATAATAGCGACCCGGAAATAATTGAGCCCAGGCGCGCGCGCAAGCGGTAAGCGCAGTCGCGTTTCCGGCACTCACTAACTGCCCGAGCTCTCCGTAGAGGCCGCCAGAGAGCGCTAGCAACCCTCGGGTGGTGGCGGTGGTCAACCACTCGTAATCGACATGCGGGCTGCCTTGGATCTGACCCTCACGGTAGCTCCGCGTCAGCAACACCGACAGATTCCGAAACCCGGCCTGGTCTTGGCACAGCAGCAGCAGCCGCGATCGCTCACCGGTGTCCGCGCGGCGAATCGATACGTCGGCACCGAGAATGGGTTTGATGCCAGCGCGTTCGGCTTCTTGATAAAACTTGACCGCGGCGAACGCGTTACCCAAATCCGTAATCGCGACCGCCGGCATGCCAGCCTCGCGCACACGAGCAATCAACTCCGGAATTCGGATCAGCCCGTCGGCTAACGAATACTCGGAATGCACATGGAGATGGACGAACGAAACACTCATGCGCGAGGTTCGAGCAGCGCCGCTACTGGCCGAAACGAACGGCGATGGACCACGCACGGCCCATGCTGCCTAAGCGTCGCGAGATGGGCCTTGGTGGGATAGCCGCGATGTTGCGCAAATCCATAACGCGGAAACTCCGCATGCAAGGCATCCATCATGCGATCGCGCGTGACTTTGGCGAGAATCGACGCGGCACTAATCACTGGCACCTTAGCGTCACCCTTGACGATGGCTTCGGTGGCGCACGGTAGCACGGGACAAACGTTGCCATCGATAAGCGCGCGGTCGGGAGCGATTGCCAGCGCATGAACCGCACGTTGCATGGCGAGGAAGGTCGCGTGATAAATATTCACCTCGTCAATTTCAGTGACACTGGCGAGTCCAATCCCATACGCAAGCGCGTGCTCAATTATTTCCTCAAACAGCGCGGCGCGGCGCGCGGCACTCAGCACCTTGGAATCGGCTAGGCCGACGATGCCATGGTGCACCGGCAGAATCACGGCCGCGGCGACCACTGGTCCGGCTAACGGACCACGTCCTGCTTCGTCGACTCCGGCAATTAGCACGCGCAATTCCTAATAACAGCTTTAAATGGGAATCGAGGCCAAGGCGGATGTCGGGTGCGCGCTCCGCTCTTCCGAACCTGCCATCCCTGGCCGGCTCGTCGCTGTTCCGCGTGCGGCGCTATCCCTGCGCCGCACGCTCCACAATGACGCTACGCACACACCCGACATCCGCCTCGCATAGACTGTATTTACGTGCATTGATTTCGAAGCCAATTTAAAAAATCCGTTTTGCGCATTGAACGGCTATTGCGTGCCCGACTCTGCCACTCATTTAGGGATTGTAAGCCGCGCAGGGCGAAGATCGCGCGCGCACTAAATCAGCCAAAGCGGCGGCGGCTGCCTCCGCCGCATTATTCCGAAGGAGATGATGTAACTCGAGACACGCCGTGCGGTATACATCGCACGCGGCAGCGTCCGTCAGCCAGGCGCGCAAGGCGGCGGCCAAGGCCGGCGCGGTCGCCGCCTCCTGTAATAATTCGGGCATCAACGGCCGATTGGTTAGGAGATTCGGCAATGCCACCCAGCGGGTTTTCACCAAACGGCGCAGAATCGCGAAGCTGAGCGCGGCCATGCGATAGGTCACGACTGCTGGCGTTTTAGTTAAGGCGGCTTCGAGGGTCACCGTGCCTGAGGCACACAAGGCAGCGTCGGCCGCACTCAGCGTCTCGAGGCTGCGGCCCATGACGATTTCAATCGGCAACCCCTCGCCGGCGCGCGCGAGTGCCTGGCGCACGCGCGCGCCGGCTTGCGGATTGACGGCGCCATACAAAAATTTCACGTGGGGTAACGTCTGCCACAATGCTCGCGCGGTCCGCAAAAACAACTCCTGATGGCGCGCATATTCTTGGCGGCGGCTCCCTGGAAGCAAGGCAACATAGGTTCCATTGCTATCGAGTTCCAAGGCCACCCGCGCCGCCTTTCGATCGACCATCAACGGCAAACGATCGGCCAGTGGATGTCCGACATAGGTCGCGTTAACGTTCCGCGCCTGCAAAAAAGGCGCTTCAAACGGAAATAACGTCAATACCAAATCGGTCGCACGGCGGATGATCGCGACTCGCCCCTCCCGCCACGCCCACACTTGTGGACACACGTAATGCGCGGTCAAGACGCCGGCGGCCTTGAGACGCGCTTCGATATGTAGCACAAAATCCGGCACGTCGATCCCTACAAAAAGATCCGGCGGCGACGCTAAAAAGTGGCTTATCAGGCGCTCGCGCAACGCGCGTAATCGGCGGTAATGTTTAGCGACTTCGACAATACCCATGACCGAGAGTTCTTCGGTCGTCGCCAAGGCGCCGCAACCAAGTTCACGCATGCGTGGTCCGGCCATCCCCTCGACAATCAAAGTTGGAAATCGGCGCCGTAGGGCAGCAATCAAATCAGCGCCTAATTGATCCCCCGACGCCTCGCCGGCAACGATCCCGATCCGTAGCATCGATCGACGTCAGCTGGCGCGGGACCGCACGATGCCGCGCTTGGTCGCGCGCACGAAATCGACGAAGCGCCGAATTTCCGGATACTCGTCGACCTGCGGCGCCAGCTCTTCGAGCGCCTTTTCAACGGTCAAGCCTTGTCGATACAGCGTTTTATAGGCGCGTTTTATCGCGTCGATGGCCGCGATTGAAAAACCACGGCGGCGCAAGCCTTCACGGTTGATCGCCCGTGCTCGAGCAGTATTACCCTCGACCATCACATACGGTGGCACATCTTTGACAATCACCGCGGCGATGGCCGCGAAACTACTTTCGCCGACCCGGCAAAATTGATGCACGCCGGTGAATCCAGCAAGAATCGCGTAGTCGCCAATTTCGACATGCCCCGCGAGCGTCGCGTTGTTCGCGAATACCGTGTGGTTTCCAACTTGGCAGTCGTGCGCGATATGACAATACGCCATGAGCCAGTTGTCGTCGCCGAGGCGAGTTACGCCCCCGCCGCCCGGCGTTCCGCGATTGATGCTGCAATATTCGCGAATCGTGTTCCGCTCGCCTATCTCGAGGCGCGTCACCGATTCGCCGGTAAATTTCTTATCCTGCGGCGCCTCACCGATCGAGCAAAACGGATAGATGCGGGTTTGTACACCGATAACGGTAGGGCCTTTGATGACGCAGTGGGCACCGATCCGCACGCCAGGCCTAAGTTCGACTTGTTCGTCGATAATTGTCCAAGGACCGACCTCAACATCGGACGCCACCACCGCGCGCGGATGAATCCGCGCCGATGGATCAATCATGGACGCCGCCCCATTTCGGTGGTCATGAACTCAGCGGTAGAAACTAAATCATCGCCGACATGGGCAGTCGCGTGGAATTTATAGACCCCGCGCAGACAACGTTTCAAGTACGCAGTCAGTCGGAGTTGATCGCCGGGTTCGACCGGCCGTTTGAAGCGCGCCTTATCGACGCCCACCAGGTAATACATACTTTGGCTATTCGATTGCGCGTTGTGGGAATGGAAGGCCAGTAGACCAGTGGCTTGCGCCATCGATTCGAGAATCAAGACCCCAGGCATGATGGGCTTGTCGGGGAAATGTCCTTGGAAGAACGGCTCGGTAATCGTGACGTTCTTAATCGCGGTGAGTTCTTTGAACGGAATGCACGAAATAACGCGATCGACCAACAAAAACGGGTAGCGGTGCGGGAGCATCTTCAAGATGTCTCTGATTTCGATCTCAGCCATGGTGCCCCCGTTTTCCCCACTGGTGCGCGCGCCAAATCATTACTGATTTGCGATTTCGCGCCACTTATCCTATTCGCCTAGTGGGTGACGGACGCGGAATCACTTTGGCTACGCAGAATAACGAGCGTCCTAACTCGGCGCCGCCGAGTCAGGTTCGCCCGCTCAAATCAAAAGGTTGACCGAGGCACAGCGACCGCCGTGCGGCTGATCGCCCTTTACTTCCCGTCCGCGACCTCACCGCATTGAGACGCGGCGCCGTTGGTAAGCTCGAAACGAGCTCAACCAGTGCGTGCCGTGCTATTGCGCGCCTTTTTTCAAGCGCTCAATGACTTGGTCCGTGACATCGACTGACTTGCTGGCGAAGATAACACCTTCACCCAGGACGATATCGAATTTTTGTTCGGCGGCGAGTTGTTGGATGGCTTCTACAATCAACTTTTGGATTTTGCCGAACTCTTCGTTGCGTCGAAAATTCACGTCTTCACGGAACTCATCGGAGGTCCGTTTGAGGTCGCGTCGCTTATTTAAAACATCCCGTTCCAACCGTGCGCGCTCGGTCTCGCTCATGATCGCGCCATCTTTGGCCATGCGATCTTCCATGGTTTTGAGCGCTTTCTGATCGCCAAGCAGTTGCTTGTCGCGCGACGAGAATTCCGTTTCGAGTTTCTTTTTGGCGACTTCGGCCTGCGGCGCGGCTTCGAGGACGCGAACGGCCTGCACTACCCCGATCTTATAATCGCCGGCTTGCGCGGCGGCGCTCAAGGCTAGCACCCCAGCCAATCCCAAAGCTAATTGTCTAATGCTCAACATATTCACGATTCACTCCAACGGTATTGATTCATAAGCCGAGAACCCACTGGCCACCGAGGCATCGTTCAGAACGTCGTTCCAAACGTGAATTGAAACTTCTGAATCCTATCGCCCGACTGGTAGTGGAACGGCTGGGCGATACTAATCGAAAGCATGCCAAACGGCGAGAGCCAGACGCCGGAGAACCCGGCAGCCATGCGCAGTTTAGTCAACCTAAAGCTTTCATCGGTCGCGTAGACGTTGCCCACGTCATAGAACGCCGTGACCCGTACCGATTTGATATCCCGCAGGAACGGCACCGGCAGAATCATTTCCGCGTTACCCACCAGAAGAATACTGCCACCCAGCGCCTGATTGAACTGGTCTTGTGGACCCAGCGAATTTTCCTTATAGCCACGGACCGTGCGTGGGCCACCGCCGTAGAAATTCTCGAAGAAAGGCAACTCGAAAGTGCTGCCGTAGGAGTCGCCATAGCCAACGCGACCCTTTAACAGGAACACATAATCGTGACCGAGTGGAATGAAGTACCGCGAGTCGTAATCCAATTTATAGAAATTCAGACTACCAATGGGCGCCGCGATCTCGGCCCGAATCGTTTGCAGCATGCCTTCGGTCGGAAACAAGGTTGAATTGCGAGTGTCGTATGAGTAGGACCCCGTCAGACGAACGAGGTCGAAGTTATCCCCTTCGAGCACGATAAACCGGAACACCTGAGGTGCTAGGAATAAAGGATTAATTCCAATACGAGTCTTCTCGTAACTGGCGCCAAACGATACGTAGTTGTACTCGGAGATGGGAATGCCAAAATTCACGCCAGTCGAAATTACTTTCGAATTAAACTGCGTAATGTTGCCGCTCCCCGCATTCGTTTCCTGATAGCCAACGTTGAAACCACGGCTGACCCCGTCAATGGTCCAATAGGGATTTAAATAGCCCAGACGGAACGTACGATTAATATCGCTATTGTTGAACGCAAAGCTGAGGCTGCGCCCGCTACCGAGAAAATTGTCCTGCGTAATGTTGGTATTAAAAATAATGCCTTGGGTCTGTGAATAGCCAAGGCCCAACAATAGGTTTCCGGACGGTCGCTCTTTGACGGTGTAATTGATATCGACCTGATCGGTGGTGCCCGGCACCGCGGGCGTCTCGACATTGACCTCTTCAAAGTAGCCCAAGCGTTGTAGACGAATTTTTGAGCGCTCGACATTCTTGGTTGAAATCCAGCCGCCTTCGAGTTGCCGCATTTCGCGGCGCAGCACTTCGTCGCGGGTCTTGGCGTTGCCATTAAAACTAATCCGCCGCACATACGTGCGCTGCCCAGGATCGACAAAATAGGTCAGTGCCACGGTTTTAGTGACTTGGTTCAATTTCGGAATGGCATTAACGTTGGCGAAGGCATAGCCTTCGTCGCCTAGGCGGTCGGTGATATTTTTGGTGGTCTGCGTAACTTCCTTGCGCGAAAACATCATCCCCTTACGGGTCGTAACGCGGTCAAAGAGTTCTTTTTCGTCGACGATGAGCTTGCCAGCTAGTTTGACTTCAGCAATGGAAAATCGTTGACCCTCGGCGATATTGATCGTGACGTAGACGTCCGCTTTGTCCGGCGTAATCGAGACCTGAGTGGATTCCACGTGAAAATCGACAAAACCATTGTCCTGATATTTCGAGCGCAACGTCTCCAAATCGCCCGACAGCTTTTGTTTTGAATATTGATCGTCTTTGCTGAACCAGCTGGTCCAGGTCGGGGTGGTCAGTTTGAAATCTTTTAGAAGTTCGTGATCATCGAAGGTCTCGTTACCGATGATGTTGATTTCCTTGATCCGCGCCGCTTCGCCTTCCGTGATCTTGAAATGAATCGTCAGGGTGTTGTCATCAAGCGGGGTAATCGTCGGTTCAATTTTGACGCCGTATTTACCGTTCGAAAAATACTGCCGCCGTAGTTCCTGAACCACCTTGTCCATCTTCGATTCGTTATAGACCTCGCCTTTGGCGAATCCGGCTTCGCCCAAGCCTTTTTCAAGGTCTTCAGTCTTGATGGCCTTGTTGCCCTCGAAGGTGATATCCGCGATTGATTCGCGTTCCACCACTTTCACGACGAGCACATCGCCGTCGCGTTCTAAACGAACGTCCTTGAAGAAGCCCGTTTTAAATAACGCACGCATGGCCGTTTGCGTACGCTTTTCGTCGATTTTGTCGCCGACGGTGATGGGCAGATAGTTAAAGACCGTACCCGGCGAGATTCGGGACAGGCCTTCAACTTTTATGTCGTCGACGATAAAGTCGTCCGCGACAGCGACATGGATGGTTAACGCAAGCGCGAGCCCCGTACACCATCGAGCGGCTATGGATAACACCATTGAGAATTTTTTTAGTTTCGTTCCAGCGTTAAAAAATGCGCATCAGATCGTTATACAGAGCCAAGCCCATCAAGCTCAGCAGAAGCACCAAACCGATCTGTTGCCCGTAGAATTGAACGACGTCCGGGACTGGCCTACGGATGAGCGATTCTATCAGGTAATAAACTAGGTGTCCGCCATCCAGCAAAGGAATCGGCAACAGATTCAGCACTCCCAAACTAACGCTCACCAAACCCAAAAATTCGAGAAAGCGCGATGCTCCAAGCTTCGCCGATTCGCCAGCGAATTGCGCGATGCTGAGAGGCCCGCTGAGATTATCGAGTGACGCCTGACCGACCACGATCTGGCGCAAAAATTTGAGCGTCGTCAGCGCCACGTCAAGCGTTCGATCGGCGCCATGCGCCGCAGCGCTTACAATATCGTAGCGTTCGATCGCCGTCGGCACGGCGGCAGTCGCCGGTGGTGGTGCGACCTCGGCGCCGATACGCCCCACCAGCTTTCCGTCGTCGCTACTACCGTGGGGCGTAACGCTCATCGCTTCATCGTGACCGTTGCGTTTAACGGTCACCGCGAGCGCGCGACCGGGACTCGCGCGAACGCGATCGACCCACGTGAGCCAATCATCCACCGCGACGCCATCGACTGCGACAATCAAATCGTCAGCGCGCAATCCGGCGGCGGCGGCGGCTTCGCCGGGCAGTACTTTGCCGAGACGTGGCGGGATTTTTGGACGTAGCGGTTGCAGTCCCAGCTTGGCGAAAAATTCACCGCGCGTTAGATCGTCAACCGACAAGCCTGCGAAATCGAGGCGCACATCGCGCTCCGTCGCGGTCACCGTCCGCACGCGCAAATCGAGACTGTGCTGATCGAGGATCGCGGTCACCGCGCGATTCAGCACATTATCCCAGATCGCGGTCGGAGCCCCATTGACCGCGATGATTTCATCGCCCTGCCGCAATCCGGCTTGATGCGCCAAGCCGTGCGCGTCAACGGTGCCGAGGATCGGTCGCGGTCCACTAACCCCCGCGAGATAACTTAACGTGTAGACGATGAATGCCAGCAGGAAATTAGCAAGCGGTCCGGCGACGACGATTGCCGCGCGCACTGCTAGCGACTGTCGATTGAACGCGCGTCCCAATTCGCTGGCAGCGACTTCGCCTTCGCGTTCATCGAGCATCTTCACAAA
>JAYUEZ010000483.1:0-9266 GCA_043738965.1 Gammaproteobacteria bacterium | reverse complement strand
AAGGCGCGGCAGCGTGGAAAATGGCGCCGGTTAATATTCCGCGTGCCTGGTTTCCGCAATCCCACTTCAGTCATCACCAACATGACACCCTTGGGTGTACCGATTGTCACAAGCAAGTACCGAGTTCGGACACCAGCGCCGACGTGCTTCTCCCCGGCATCGAAAGTTGCCGCACCTGCCATGGCAGCGGTGACGCGGCCGCAGGCAAGCTCGCGTCGACCTGCGTGACCTGCCACAAATTTCATCGCGCGACCACCGCGCGGCTCGCGGACTGAGGGCTACATTCCGCGTAAGCCCGGTTCAAAAATAGGTGCTCGTGAATAAGACCCGGGTAAAGTTGGTAGTTGGGTGCCGTGAATAATTTTTCAGGACATCGTGGCCTCAAGTGGAGTAGTGTTATCAGCCCGATGCCCGAGCTCGCAATCGGCTCATCAATCATAGGGAGTGCGCGATCATGCAAACCAAAGTCGATACCCGTGGCGCGATAGACGCCGATGGCCACATCCTTGAACCCCCTGATCTGTGGGAAAAATATTTAGAGACCAAGTATCGCGATCGCGCCATTCGGATTAAGACCAATGCGCAAGGTCTCGAATACTTTGAGTACAACGGCAAGCCCTCGAAACTCATGCCGGCTGGCTTTCCTGGCACCTTGGGCGGCATGGGCGCGGCGGACATTTTGCCGTCGCCCGAACGCAGCTATGTGAAATGCGCGCCGTTTGGTTCGATGGATCCGAAAGAACGCATGGCACGCCTCGATCAGGAAGGCCTGGCCAAGGCCATCTTGTACCCAACGCTCGGCATCTTGTGGGAACCCGAAGTCAGCGAACCCGAAATCGCCGCGGCCTACACCCGCGCTTATAACCGCTGGATCGTCGATTTCTGTGCCGACTCGGGCGGGCGCTTAGTCCCGATCGCGCATATCTCGTTATCTGATCCTTCTCTAGCCGCCGATGAAACCCAGCGTGCGCTCACGGCGGGTTGCAAAGGGATTTTCTTTCATCCGTTTACGTGGGCGCGCAAATCGCCGGGACATCCGGATTACTCACGCGTATGGGCCATTGCCCAGGAACATGACGCACCCGTGGCGCTGCATCCGACGGTTGATCCGCCGTCATTGGATGTGCATCGCCGATTCGATGAACTTGCCCAGAAAGAGACCTTCGAATTCACGTGGTACTTCGATGTGCTCGTCGCGCAAGGCATGCAGCAGGCGTTCACGTCGCTGTTCCACTACAAAGTATTCGAACGCTTTCCGAAGGTGAAGGCGGTGGTGCTCGAATCGCAGGCGGGGTGGATCGGACAATTGATCGATCGCATGGATGCGGTGTCCAAAGGTCCGTTGATGCCGAAAACTGGCCTGAAGGAATTGCCGAGCACCTACTTCAAGCGCCAATGCTATGTGTCGATCGATCCCGACGAGCGGGCGGTGGCGGGCATCATTCCCTATGTGGGCGATGATCGGTTCTTCTGGGCCTCGGATTTTCCACATCCCGATCACACGGCCGAGTACATGCATGAGTTGCAGGAAATGTTGACGCCGTTACCCGAAGTTTCGCGCCGGCGAATACTGTCTGAAAATGTCACCAAGGCGTTTAATCTGAGTTGAGCGAATGCATGGATCTCGCAAGTAAAACCCTGGTGGTCACTGGCGCGAACGGCGCGCTTGGTCGCGCCGTGGCCACTAAAACAGTGTCGCTCGGCGCGCGCGTTATCGCGCTAGATTTAGCCTTCGAGAAAGATCCGCCACCGGCGAATGTAACGCGTATTACCCTTGATCTCACCGATGCATCCGCGACCCAACACTGCTTCGAACAACTCGGCAAGTTCCACGGTTTGTTCAATATTGCCGGTGGATTCGCGATGGGCCCCACGGGTTACGAAGTTTCCGCTAATGATTGGGACGCCATGTTCAAGATCAACGTCACCACCACGCACAATGCGGTACGCGCGGCGACGCCAGTTCTCCTCGCGCAAGGCCGAGGGGTAATCGTCAACGTCGGCGCGCTATCCGCGCGTGAAGGTCAAGCGAACATGAGCGCGTACTGCGCGGCGAAGAGCGTGGTCATGCGGTTGACCGAAAGCCTGGCGAAGGAATTGCGACCCAAGGGCATCAACGTCAACGCCGTGTTACCTAGCATTATCGATACCCCGCAGAACCGCCGCGATATGCCGAACGCGGATTTCAGTAAATGGGTAAGCCCCGAAGCACTGGCGAATGTCATCTGCTTTCTCGGCTCCGATGCCGCTTCCGCCGTGCACGGCGCGCTCGTGCCGGTGGTTGGCTTGTCCTAGAGCCGAGCAATCTTACAGCGAGGAGAGTGATTTTATGAACGCATCCCCCTCTGTCGTCGCCACGGTGGCGAATACTAACCGCGCGATCGTGCCGCAAAAGTTCGCGCATTTTGTGATCCGCGCCAAGGACTTCACGGCGATGCTGGCGTGGTATCGCGAGGTTTTCCATGCGCGGACGTCCTTCGCAAACGAGATGATCGCGTTTTTAACTTACGACGATGAGCATCATCGCATGGCGTTCATCAACACCGGGCATTTGCCATCGCCGGATAAGAACGCCGCGGGCTTTGATCACGTTGCCTTCACGTACGCGAGCCTGTCTGATCTGCTGCTAACCTACGAGCGCTTGAAAGCGGCCAAGATCACGCCGTTCTGGTGTATCAATCATGGCATGACGACCTCCATGTATTTTCACGATCCGGACGGTAATGGCATTGAGTTTCAGGTCGATAATTTTGACTCGATGGACGACGCCGTCGGCTATTTTTCATCTCCCGCCTTCGCCAGCAATCCAATCGGCGTGGATTACGATCCAGACTTACTGCTAAAAAAGCTGCGCGACGGCACGCCGCTCGATGAATTGCTGAGGCAAGGTGCGGCACCAGTCGCACCGGGTAAAGCCTATGTATTTCCGCTGGCGCCGCCACCGAAGTAGCGGTAACCGCCGCCGCTTTTTCTTCTACTGCCGCGCGATTTTTGGCGCGAGCCGAAGGGACGATTCCCAGCCAGTACCGGCCTCTGAGACTGCCCAATTGCCTGCGCCCAGAAACCCAACGGCTGCCTCTGCGGCCTTCTTCAATATATGCAATTTAAGAATACGTTGAATGCTCCCAAGAATTCGCCGAAGACTATCCGTACAGGCATTTCGAATAAATCCCGAGTCAGTCGAAGTGGACTAAATAGTAAAAGGGCAGGCGGTGCCGAAAATGTCGACTTATATCGAACATAGATAATTAGAGATTTCCACGTTTATTGATCTAACTCGTTCGTGCCGATCACATCCAATTCCGCGGCAGCGTCAGTGAAGGACCACCTTATTCTGACGGTCGGAATCTTCTTTATCCCAGTAATTTGGGTATGGGTGTTCGTGGAGGTTACTATTTTTCTTTCAAGCGTGTGGCGGGTCCGTGGCGCAGATTGGGGGTCGTCGTACTGGTATTTTCAATTTGCATCGCGATCCCAGTTGGTGACGAGGTCCTCGGTCGGGGAGTACTTCGGGTCCTTTGCGCAACGAAAAGCGATATCAAGGTCTACAAGCAGGTTGATTTACCTTCGCAGTACTGGGATGAGCACGGAGTCCCGATAAGTAAATGGATACAAATCGATGCTGAACATTATTTGCAAACCATCGGCGACTGTTGCTATGTCGAAAACATCAACGACAAGTATTTATCGTTTCTAAGAATTGAAAAATCGCTAACTCGAATTAAAGACCGTAAGACCCACGAAGTCCTAAGCGAAGTTGCGTATTTCGCCTTCTGGCGAGGTTGGATTATCAGGAATATCGGTTTATTCCATCTCAATGCCGTAAGTTGCCGAGATTACCGAGATTACCGAGATTCAATCTATTCTCCAGCGTTTCGCAGAGTGAATTGAAGACCAGCAGAGGTAGCGCCGTCATCGAACTCATCAAAGAACGAATGTTCGAAAGTGCCGGGCGACAATTGTCGTTCCAAATTGAGTGCCAAGAAACGCGGTGAGGTATCGATGTGTTTGTAAGGAGCCATGACGGAATTCCCCGAAATCGTGGTGCACGTCGATCAGATCGACATCGAATACGAAAGTTCCGGGAGTCGACGATGTTTCAGACATTTGTTCTAAAACCTCGTTAGGTGCGATTGTTTAGTAGTGGTAGCGTAGCTGTGCGATGAACATTACTTCACCCTCTACGCGGTAGACCATTCGGTGCTCGTCATTAATTCGTCGCGACCAAAATCCGGCGAATGCATGTTTCAGTGGCTCCGGTTTACCGATGCCCTCGAACGGCGAGCGCAGAATGTCTTTAATAAGAACATTGATCCGCTTGAGAATACTTTTGTCAGTGCGCTGCCAGTACAAGTAGTCTTCCCAAGCGTTCTCGGAAAACTGAAGTTTCAATCGAGCAGTTTCCGCCTAGTGCCGCCAGTGGTTTTGAGTTCAGCGATAGACTCCAGCAGACGCCGCGCATTTTTTGGGCTGCGCAGCAGGTAAGCAGTTTCTTCCAGCGCTTGATAGTCATCGAGCGACATCATGACTACCGACTGGGAATTCTTTCTGGTAATAATAATTGGCGCGTGGTCATCACAAACCTTGTCCATGGTATTGGCAAGCTTACTGCGAGCTTCGGAATAGGTCAGGGTATCCATAGGCACCTCGTATTGTACAACTCATTGTACAAAAGAGAATCGCACCTAACAATACACTGGACCTGACGCCGGGAGCAATGCGGTGGTGCCGCGCGGTTAGTGCAGTGGCCGGCGCAGGTCACCGCGAGCGTTAAACCGACGATATTGAATGACCACTTTCTGGTGGTGAGATAGCCAGGGCTAGTTTCCGAATTGCTAAGGGTTGTCGGATGCCCGCCCGTCATCGCAGCATAGGCAAGTAAGATTACGCTAACTCGATATTCGTAATTATTATGCGGTTAAATTTGTCAATTTGAGAGGACCTTTCTGAAGCCGAGCAGGCGTTAAGGTCTTGCTAAGGCGGATGAAGTTGTGCTGATTTCTTAAGATGATAAGCGTCCGCTTTGTAGAAAGTGAATTCCCTGCGTTGTTAGGCAGGAGCGTGTCGATAGCGCTAATTCGAGTGGATGACATCGGAGTTTTGCGAGATCATCGAGCGCAGATTTCGAGTGCGGCCACAAGCGAAAATTGAGCACATCGATTTCACCGCCCCAGAGCGGTCGCTCAGTTCAATTTTTTACCGCGCCGTTGAACCGCGATGAGGAGCGCCGCGTGCAGGCGCTCGCTCGATTGTCTTGGTCGGCGTCAGCAAGGTAGGGGGAAAAGCGCAGCGCCTTCCGCCGGATGGGATCAGCACAGTCCGGCTTCGAGTCTTCTGTGCAACGCCATCGCAATCGTGCGACCTCATCGATGAGCGTAGTGGTGACTGGCGCCGGAGTTTCGGTTATTTGATTATTTGCGGCCGGTCCAGGTTGATCTAGCTCCCAGGGCTACGGCTTCGCGTCGGAATCGTTTAATCTGGGCCAACCCCTCAAATTCACGGCACGCTATTCAATGACCCACTACAACGACATCTACTACAACAGTACCGACGGCCTGCGCCTCTACGCACGGGATTATCCCCATTCGGCCCCGCGCGCTACGGTGCTGTGCATGCACGGTCTGTCACGGAATTCCGCTGACTTCGCCACGCTCTGCGCCGAGCTACACGGCGATTACCGGCTTATTTCGGTGGACCAGCGCGGGCGTGGTCTCTCCGCGTATGACCCGGAGCCGTCCAATTACAATCCGCTCGTTTATGTGCGCGACATGCTGACCTTGCTCGATCATCTTGCCATCGATCGCGTGGTCGCGATCGGCACGTCAATGGGCGGCGTGATCAGCATGCTGATGGCCGCGACCGCGCCCCAACGGTTTCGTGGGGTGGTGTTGAACGACATCGGGCCAGTGATTGATCCCGCCGGGCTCGACCGCATCCGGAGTTATGTCGGGCAACTCCCGGCGGTCGCGACATGGCAAGAGGCCGCGGCGCAGGTGCGCGCAACTAACGCGATCGCGTTTCCCGATTACGGCGACGACGATTGGCTGGCGTTTGCCCGCAACGTCTATCGCGAAAACGCGACCGGCGTGCCGGTGCTGGCGCACGATCCGGCTATCGCGCAGTCATTGAAGCCGACCCAAGTACCGGTAGATATGTGGTCAACTTTCGACGCGATGACTGGCCTACCGCTGTTGGTCATCCGCGGCGCGACATCGGACATTCTGTCGCGCGAGTGCGTGGCCGAGATGCGTCGGCGCAAGCCCGACCTCACTGCCGTGGAAGTCCCGAATCGCGGGCACGCGCCCATGCTCGATGAAGCAGTCGCGATTGCGGCCATCCGCCGTTTCCTTGGGGATCTGAAAGCAGCATAGTCGATGGTGTTTTGAAGGCGAACTTCAACCCAATTGAGGCGAAAACGTGTGGCGGTCTATTTGATCTCAAGTTTCGATATCGAGAAGCCTACGGTGTTCGAAGGATATGTTCCGGCGGTCTTGCCGCTGTTGGAAAAACATGGAGCGGAGATAATTGTGGCGGACTACGCGGCTCGAACTTTCGAAGGCGAGAAGCGCGGTGTCAACGTCGTCATTAAGTTTGAAACAGAAGCAAGCGCTAACGCTTTTTACCATGATCCGGAATATCAGCTGGCAAAAAATGTTCGCTTAAGTTCTACGAGCAACGGCACGGTCGTGTTGGCGAAGGGATTCACCGTTAGCAGCTAATCATCGTGTTTGGTTCACGGTTTCGACTCCGCATTACCCAGCGCAAATACCCACAGCACACCACCCTGCGGCACGTTGGTTTTGGTGCCGAACGCCTTGTCTAAATATTCCTGCTTGCGCTGCGCGTCTACGCCCCAGCCGGATTGCACGGCGATGTATTGCACGCCATCGATCTCGTAACTGCTCGGCACGCCCACCACGCCGGAATTCGTGCGCTGCTTCCACAGTACTTCGCCGGTCGTCGCATCAAAGGCTCGAAAGTAACGGTCGTTAGTGCCGCCGGAGAACACCAAGTTGCCGCCGGTGGTGAGGATCGGGCCCCAGTTGTGAAACGGAAACTTTACCGTCCAGGCCTTGGTGCCGGCGGCTATATTCCAAGCTTGGAGTTCGCCGATATGATCTTTGGCGGCGGCGGTGGGAAAGACTTCCATCTTCTCGAAGGGCACGCCGATGTAGAGCTCACCACGCTTGTATTTGGTGTCCACGCCGGTCAATGCGCTGCATAGATTTTCATTGGCGGGAATGTAGAGAAACCCGGTGTTCGGGTTGTATGCCGACGGCGGCCAATCTTTACCGCCCCAAATACTCGGGCAAAATTCGCTGCGCTGACCCACCTTAGGTCGCGCGGCTGCGTTGTATTCCGGCCGCCCCGTTTTCGCATCGAGTTTGGAATAGACGGTTTGATGCACGTAAGGTTGAGCGGCGACAAAGCCAATTTTATTTTGACCGCGTTCAAGTAACCATAAATAACCATCGCGCCCGGCATGCACCAGACCCTTAATCGTGCGGTCGCCGCGCTTCACATCGATGAGCAGGGGCGCTGAAACTTCGTCCCAATCCCAGGAATCATTCCAGTGATACTGATGGTGCGCGCGGATTGTGCCGTTCGCGACATCGAGCGCGATGACCGATGTTGCGTACAAATTGTCACCGGGTCGCGTGGTGCCGAGCCAGGGTCCAGCGTTGCCCGTGCCCCAGTAAGCGAGCTTGGTTTCAATGTCATAACTGCCGGTGACCCACACCGGCACGCCGCCGCGTTTCCAAGAATCGCCGGGCCACGAATCATGACCGACTTCACCCGGACCAGGCACGGTGTAAGTCTTCCATCGTGCTTTTCCCGTATTGGCATCGAAGGCTTGTACGAAGCCGCGGATCCCAAATTCACCGCCCGACACGCCGACCATAACCTTGCCATCGGCAATGAGCGGTGCAAGCGTCATGTAATAGCCGGCAAGATAATCGGCGACTTCTTGATCCCACACCACTTCACCGGTGCGCGCGTCGAGCGCCAGAAGATGGGCATCGACCGTCGCGAGGTAGACGCGATCCCCGTACAGCGCCACGCCACGATTTGTCGGATGTAATTGAAATAGATCAGCTGGTAACTCACGTCGGTAACGCCAAATGAGTTCGCCGGTGCGCGCATCGAGGGCGAGGATTTGATTGCGTGGAGTGGTGATGAACATCACGCCGTTATTGACGATGGGCGGCGCTTGATGCGCTTCTTCGACGCCGGTCGAAAACGTCCACACGGGTACAAGCGTGTGAGCATTTTTCGACGTAATCCGCGCCAGCGGACTGTAGCCCCAGCTGCTGTAGTTGCCGCGATACATCAGCCAATTTTCAGGTTCGGGATGCGCTAAGCGCGCGTCCGTGACGGGCGTATAGGGCAGGCGTTCGGCGGCACTACTGAGCGCCGAGGCCAACATTGCCACGGCAACCAACATTTTTAGCATCATGCAGTCCTCACGATTTTTCCGCGCCGACCTGGCCACTAAATGGCCCCGTGATCGTCAACCTGTTACCAGTTTGTTTGATCGGCAACGCAGGCAGCGCACGCGGCGCGGGCCCAGCCACGCGCACGGCGCGTTGACGTGGATCATATTGCGAAGCGTGACAAGGACAAATGAGGTGTAGCGTCGTCGCGTTCCATTCGGAGACGCCACAGGCAGCGTGCGTGCAAATTGCCGAATACGCGACGATGCCATCCGCCGCATTAGCGCGTGTTTCGGCGCTGAGCTCCTTGGGCGTAAAGCGCAGTAGTAAAATTTGATTTAAGCGCGAGCGCTCGCGGATCACTTGAGTGTGTGGATCGCGGGGATAAGCAATGATCGGCGCCGTATGTAATTTAATTTCAGCCGCGGTGACGACCTTGCCACCGTCATCACTCGAGTAGGCGAGTTCGTCACCGAGTTGCGGCGGCAGTTTACGAGGATCAGTGTCGGTCGCGGCGGCCACCAACGCTGACGACGCTGCAAGACCGACCAGCGCGGTCTCTAAAACTCCGCACAACAGTCGGCGTCGGCTGCAAACGTTTAAGGTTCGATCAGGTGGCGCGGGGTCGCTCATTAATTTTCCTTAGGGGCGTCATCGCGACGGTTAGCCGTAACGTTAACCTTGACTGGAGCGTACGGACTTGTCAGCGTGCCCGTCAACCGGCCGCGCAATTCGCGGCTAAAGCCGCTCCCACCATATCCAAGCATCGATTTATGAAAGATCAACGCGGGACAACACACGAGACAAACTGAATGAAGCTTTATCATTGTG
>JAYUEZ010000482.1:0-3512 GCA_043738965.1 Gammaproteobacteria bacterium | reverse complement strand
CGCGCTATTGGACTTAACAATGCCGGGGTGTGGGCGTTGGCCACCGGTATTTTGCATCTGATCCCGTATTTCGGAACGCTGGTTGCGGCGGCGGCCACGGCCGCGGCGGCGTTCGCGCAGTTTGCTACACTTTCAATGGCGCTCGCCGTCGCCGGCATTTCAGTCGGACTTGGCGCCGTCGTCGGCACGTTTGTCGCGCCGTGGATGACCGGTCGTTTGGCGAAGATGAATCCGACCGCGATCTTCGTTGCGCTACTGTTCTTCGGGTGGATTTGGGGCGCGTGGGGTATGCTGCTCGCCATTCCGATGGTGGTGGTTGTGAAGGTTGTCGCTGAAAGCGTCGAGGCTCTTAATCCGGTGGCCGAGTTGCTTGGCGAATAGAAAGTTGGCGCACGTTGAGGTGTCTGCTATCAAATCTGAAAGAGCGACTGCATCAAACTTTGCGCCCACCGTCATTCATGAGTGAGCCGACACAGGAAATGGGCGCCTCGCGGCGCGTTCTGCCGTTAACAACAACTCTGCTGTTGGTCGCGACGCTCGCGCTCATCATCGGCAATGCGGGTTCGATGATGGCGAACCTCGACGCTTTGCAGAATGCCGCGGAAGATGTCGACAAGACATGGCAGCACATCGACAAAATCCGCGATGTACGAAGAAATATCCTCGATGCCGAAACGGGGCAACGCGGCTATTTATTGACAGGCAAACGTAGCTATCTAGAGCCTTACGAGGCGGCGCTGGCGAATTATCAAGCGGCAATCTCGAGCCTCACACAAACCTTGCACGATGACAGCGCCAACGCGCCGCACCTGGCGTCTCTGGCGCAATTGAGCGCTAAGAAGTACGCAGAATTGGCGCACACCATAGCCGCCTACGAGCAACGCAACATTCTGGGTGCACCGGCCCTAGTGGCCTCCGACGAAGGTAAGGACTTGATGGATAAAATCCGCTCTGAAGTTGCGGCGATGGAAGCCATCGAGCGCGACCGATTGCACATTCGTAATGGCGATGTCTTCGTGCAATTTAGGCAGTCGGCGCTGGTCAGCCTCGGCATTGCCGTCATCACCATGGCGACGTTACTGATCTTCTTCCTGCAGATCCGGCGCAACGTCCAGCTGCTTGAACGCGCTGAAGCCGCGCTACGGCAGGCCAATGAAAGTTTAGAACACACGGTCGCTGAGCGAACTTCGCAGCTCTCGTTTTTGTCACGGCATCTCCTCAAGGTGACGGAGGCGGAGAAGGCCGCGTTGGCCAGTGAAATCCACGACGAATTGGGTTCCAATTTGACGGCGATCAACCTTGATGTGTCCTCGGTCGCCTCCAAGCTCGAGGGTCGCGAGCCGGCATTGGCGGGCCGCCTGAAGCGCGCACTAGGGATCTTGCGCGAGACTGTCGACGTGAAGCGACGGATCATTCAGGGCTTACGGCCCAGCCTGCTCGACAGCCTTGGGATCAGCGCGGCGATGCGCATGCACTGCGAAGAGTTTACGCGCCGCACCGGTCTGCCGTGTAACGCGGAGTGCCCGGAGGAAATTGGTGAGGTCGATCCCGCTTGGTCGATCGCGCTCTACCGAATTGCGCAGGAATCACTGAATAACGTCACCAAATATGCCAAAGCGAAGAACGCCAGTGTGGCACTAACCAAGGAAGAAAAAGGACTACGCTTGCGCATCAGCGACGATGGGGTTGGCATCGATTCCTCGATTGCCGCCAAACCGTTGTCCTATGGGCTGCTCGGTATGCGCGAAAGAGTTTCCGCTCTGGGCGGGGTCTTCGTGGTGCGGCGTGGCGAGGGCGATGTGGGCACCGTGGTTGAAGCGTTTATCCCGTTCCCCGGTGCCGTCGCCGCGCCTTGATTGCCAGTTCGTCAGCAGAGCGAGGTATGCGCCACGATCAAGAATGGGCCCGTCGGTGCTGGGCCACGTTTTTAGTCACCGGCGTAGCGGCCCCGATATCGGCAAAACGCTGTGCGACGGTAGGCCAATCGACGATATCCCAGAAGGCGTGCAAATACGCTTCGCGCCCGTTGCGATAATCTATGTAGTAGGCGTGCTCCCACATATCACACGCAAGTAGCGGAGTTACGCCGAGTCGCAACGCATTATCCGCATTGGCGGTCGGCAGTAGTTCGATAACGCCGGTGTTATCCGCAGTCAACCACAGCCAGCCCGAGCCAAATAAGCGCATCGCAGTGCGTACGAAGGAATTCTTTAACGCTTGTAATGAACCGAATTGGGTGTTGATAACGCCACCGAGCGCACCAGCCGTCGGCAGTGATTTCTTGGTGGGGCTGAGTGAGTTCCAGTAGAAATCGTGATTCCATATTTGCGCCGCGTTGTGGTAAATCTCGCCGGCTGAATTCAACACCAGATTCTTCAGCGCTCGGGCTTGGTTGCCTTCTGAATCGCCGAGATCTCCGTCGAGAAGTTCATTAAGTTTGTCCACGTAGCCGCGATGATGCTTGTCATGATGGTATTCGAGTGTCTCAGCCGACAGCGCAGGTTCGAGCGCGTCGTAAGCGTAGGGGAGTTTCATTAAAGTAAACATAAGAGCGTCCTTACTAATTAGTAATTGAGGGTCTATCAGTGACGCAATCTCCGTGCCCGATTGAATCACTGATAGCCTGTTTATTTACGGGTGAGTGAGGCGAGCTTAAAGTGAGGCTTGCCCAATGCGTGAACGGATGGTCGCCATCCTGTTACGCAGAAATGACGAATTCAGTTCACCAGTTATATAAGACGCGTTAGTTGCGGGCTGCAACGATCAATCTATTTTCTACCGCCGCGACCCCATCGACGCTACGCGCGATTGAGAGCGCCTGTTCCACAGCCGCAGCGTTGTCCACGTTGCCAGTCAAGGTAACCACTTTATTTTTCGTGTCGACATCGATATGAAACGCGGTTAGCGACGTAGCGGCGATGAGCGCCGCTTTAACCTTGCCGGTGGTCACCGCATCGCTGACGGTGTCGCCTGCTTGGTCGCTTCGTGCTTCGATGCGGTCCGCGGCGTGGTCGATTTTGGTTTCGATTTTGTCTGCAGTTGCCGCAATTTTATCGCGGGCGGCTGCCGCGTCTGCTTGAGCCTTCTCGGCTGCGCGCTCGGTCGTTTGTTCGACCTTTTCCGTTGCGTTGTCGAATTTTTCTCCGAGCGTCTTTTGTGACGCCCCCTCATTCCGGTTACATCCAGACAATAGCAAGCCGCCCGCGATTGCCGCTGCCCACCAGCCTTTTGAGCTAACCAACATAGTAATTCCTTTCAACAGATATTGTGCTCAACAAACAGCAAGCGTTGTGCCAGCAGTAACGTGCCCGGGGCAGTGCCTGAACGCAGCGGATGAGCGCTTTTGAGGGCGTAGCAGTGCCGGGATTCTTTGAATTGAAAAGTGCTCTCGTGCAAACCTTACCAAGCGCGCGTGAATTCTCTACATTCCGCGTCTGGAACTGCGACGCAAGGGTCGATAACAGCGCGGTCATGCGCCATCGCGAAGGCGGCATGGAGCTTGCTCATTTCAT
>JAYUEZ010000481.1:0-9280 GCA_043738965.1 Gammaproteobacteria bacterium | reverse complement strand
GTCATCGCGCGCGAGGCGGCAGTACTCTGCGGTAGCCGATGGTTCGAGACCACGTATCGTTGCGTTGACCCCAGCATCAAAATCGATTGGCATTTCCGCGACAAGAATGTACTCGCGCCTGAATCAGTGGTGTGCACGATAACCGGCAACGCCCGCGCCATTGTCACCGGCGAACGCGCCGCGCTTAATTTCTTACAAACTTTGTCGGGGACCGCGACTCTTACCGCACAATATGTGGCGCGTTTAAAAAACTCAAACACGCGGTTGTTAGATACGCGAAAAACGATTCCGGGCTTACGCCGCGCGCAAAAATATGCTGTCCATTGCGGCGGCGGCTTCAATCATCGCGCGGGACTCTATGATGGGATATTAATCAAAGAAAACCATATCGCTGCCGCGGGCTCGGTCACCGCCGCGATAACCCGCATGCAGCAAACCGGATCCGCCGTGCCCATTGAAGTTGAAGTCGAGCGCGTCGCGCAAATCGAAGAAGCAATCGCGGCGGGCGCCGATATGTTGCTGCTCGATAATTTTTCATTCGACGACATGCGCCAGGCGGTCGCGGTGACGAACGGCCGCGTCCAGCTCGAGGCCTCTGGCGGTTTCGGCTTCGATGATCTCGCGGCGGTCGCGGCGACCGGCGTTGATTTCGTATCGGTGGGGGCGCTGACCAAGCATCTGCATGCCACCGATTATTCGATGCGCATCATTAACCGCTAGACCCCGCAAACGACCCTATAATTTCGATTTGACCAACGCATAAGTCTGCGGCGTTTTAGTCTCGGCGGCGGCGACCAACGCGTCGATCTCGTGGCTGGCCTGACGCGCGAATTCAACATCGGTTATCAACCGGACATTGGTGTAGACATTCAGCGCTGCGCTTTTGAGGCCAGCAAACGCTGCCATCACCGCGACCCCAGCGTCACTGATGACATTTAAATTCCCGGCGCTGGCCGCCCGTTCACTTAAATCGATCACTCGCGCGCAACAGCGTGCACAGGCCAATGGGACTTCGGTCGCCGCCACCAAAGCGGACTGGATGGCAACCCGACGGAGGTTCTTGTCCGCCTCGGATTCGCGCGTTAGACCATAAGCGTCCATGACTTGCTCAAACACCGTGATATCGGCCGTCAGCAATTGCATGGCTTCGGCCCGCGCCGCTTCGGCCACCGCCAACACGGCAGCCATTTCGATTTCGGCGTTCGCATATTTTTCTTTGCCGCGCGTCAAATTGCAGACCATGCTGACCAAGGCGGCACCCAAGGCGCCCATCAGAGCCGCAACACTGCCACCGCCTGGGGTTGGCGATTTACTGGCTAGCCGGTTCAAAAACTCTTCAATGGTGTGCTGCTCGTTCATCAGCGGGGGCTCATTCTGCGTTTTAGGGGTTGGCGATTATACTAACGACTTCGACGGGTATTGAACGGGACGGCCGAGCGGCCTACCAGCAGCAAGCCGTCACCGCCCGCTTCAAGGATTTCTCGAAGAATTCATAGACGATGAAGAAACTGTTATTTCAACTGGATACGGATCCGATCCCAAACCTCTTCGATACCATCGTCGGCTACGATGGCGGTGCCGATCACGTCAACGCGTTGGGCGGCATTGCCCCAGACAATGTCGCCAAATTGATCGACGGTGCAATCTTTACGCGCCCGCCGTCGAGTAAAAAGCTCACGGCCTTGTTCGTCACCGGCAGCAACATGGCCGCCGGCGAAGCGCTGCTGAGCGCCATCACCCGGAAATTCTTCGGTAATTTCCGGGTCTCGGTCATGCTCGATAGCAATGGCGCGAATACCACCTCGGCCGCTGCCGTCGCGCAGATCTGCAAGACGCTCGATCCGCACGGCAAGCGGGCGGTGATCTTGGCGGGAACCGGGCCAGTTGGGCAGCGCGTCGCCGTGATGCTGGCCACCGCCGGCGCCGAGGTCTGTATTACTTCGCGCCAGCTCGACCGCGCGGCTCAGGTTTGTGATGCCCTAAATGGTAGGTTCAAAGTCGCCATCCGACCGCAAGCGGTTGCCGATCCCACCGCCCTTAACAAAGCGCTTGATTGCGTTAACATCGTGGTCGCGACCGGCGCTCCCGGCGTATCGCTGCTCCCAGCGTCCGAATGGCAGCAGCATCCGACGCTTAAAATCGTCATGGATGCGAATGCCACGCCCCCTCAGGGGATTGAAGGCCTCGAAATGAAAGATCGCGCGACCGTGCGTCATGGCAAACGCTGTTTCGGCGCGCTTGGCTTCGGCGGTTTCAAACTAGAAGTCCACCGCGCGTGTGTGGCGAAGCTCTTTGACGCAAATGATCAAATCTTCGATGCACCGGAAGTTTTTGCCGTCGCGAAAGCGCTGTTGGCGGCGCGTTCATGATCCAACGCGCGCGACCACGGCGCCAGCACTGGTCGTCCTCGAACCTAACGCGAGCCGCTATTCCATGTCGATCTTCGAAGAAATTTTGACCGCCAACGCCGAGGACCTCCTCAAAACCATTTACAAGGCCGGCGCCTCGCGGGATAAAAACGAGCGCGCGCGGCGATCGCGAACGATTGCAAAAACGCTCGAGCTGACTCACGGCCAACTGCTGTGCGCGGTGGGTTTTAATGCAGTTATCCGCGATCTGCCGGATGTCACGACCATTCTCGGATATCCCAACTACGACGCGCTGGCAAAAACGCGCAACGAGTATTTCATGCACGATGTGTACGATCGCGTCGGCATTAAGGACATCCTCGCCATCTATCAACTGGTGATTAAGGTCCCGCAGCATTTACAAGTCATGCAGTATTTGCTCGCGACCCGCTTGCGCAAGATCGAGGAGCGGATCGAAGCGACGGTCAGTTCGCTCGTCATCGAACGCTACAAGAAAGAAATGCGCGCGGTTTACAACGATGGCGTCGCGCAATTTGAATTTGTCGACGAACGTCTGCGCAATACCCATAGCGGGTTTCGCGCGCTATTGAACGAAGTGGTCATGATTGCCGAAAGCCGGCTGATCCCCGTTGGCGATCTGTTCTATCGCGAGAACATCCTGCCGGAAGAAAAGCGGCGGCTTATCATCAAGGGCTTCGTGCCCAAACATCTGGTCGAGAATCGACTGGAAGACGGCACGCTTGATCCCAAGGAACGTAAAGTACTCGAAGAACAATTACGCATCATGGCGTAGACGGTCGTGGTCAAGCGAGTCCGACCGCGACCGCCGAAGCTGACTGATCACTACCGAGCGCGTCGTGCAAGTTCGATCCAGGTTTCGACCACGGTGTCCGGATTGAGCGAAATACTCTCAATGCCTTGATCGAGCAACCATGCGGCCAGGTCTTCATGATCCGACGGTCCCTGCCCGCAGATCCCGATATATTTGCCCGCATCGCGACAAGCCTTAATCGCGCGCGCCATCAGAAACTTCACGGCGTCGTTGCGCTCGTCGAATAGATGCGCGACCAAGCCTGAGTCGCGATCAAGCCCGAGCGTCAGCTGCGTCAAGTCGTTCGAGCCGATCGAGAATCCATCGAAGTACTGTAAAAATTGTTCGGCGAGCAAGGCATTCGACGGCAGCTCACACATCATGATGATGCGCAGTCCATTCTCGCCACGGCGGAGACCGTAATTCGCGAGCAAATCGATAACTTGCCGCGCCTCGTCCGGCGTGCGCACGAAGGGCACCATTACTTCGACATTGGTGAGCCCCATTTGCTCGCGAACGCGCCGCAGCGCCTCGCATTCCATTTCAAAACACGGCCGGAACGATTCCGCGATGTAGCGCGAGGCGCCACGGAAACCCAACATCGGATTTTCTTCATGGGGCTCGTAAAGCTGGCCGCCGATCAGATTGGCGTATTCGTTCGATTTAAAATCCGACAAGCGCACGATCACTGGCTGCGGCGCGAAGGCCGCGCCAATGGTGGCAATGCCTTCGACGAGGCGCGCCACGAAAAACTCGCGCGCCGAACCGTAGGCACTGATGAGTGGCGCAATCCGCTCACGGAGTTCCAACGGCAAAGTGTCGAACTCGAGCAGCGCCCGCGGATGGATCCCGATCATTCGATTGATGATGAACTCGAGTCGGGCGAGGCCAACACCGCGATGCGGCAGCGTCGAGAACGCAAACGCGCGATCCGGATTGCCGACATTCATCATGATCTTGACTGGCGATTCGGGCATCGCCGCGAGCTCGATTTCGCGCCGCGCGAACTCGAGTTTGCCGGCGTACACAAACCCCGTGTCCCCTTCGGCGCAGGACACCGTTACTGCCTGCCCCTCGGCGATTCGTGCCGTCGCATTCCCGCAACCGACCACCGCCGGCACGCCGAGTTCGCGCGCGATGATCGCGGCATGGCAGGTGCGGCCGCCGCGATTCGTGACAATCGCCGCTGCGCGCTTCATCACCGGCTCCCAATCCGGATCGGTCATGTCGGTAACGAGCACGTCACCGTCTTGCAACTCGGCCATGGTCGAGAGTTCGGTAATGATGCGGGCGACACCGCTGCCGATGCGTTGGCCGATGCTGCGGCCTTCGACCAATACCGGGCCGCGTTCCGCGAGTTCGTAGCGTTGGATGACTTGGCCACCGTTGCGGCTTTGCACGGTTTCGGGACGCGCCTGCACGATGTAAATTTGACCATCAACGCCGTCGCGCGCCCATTCGATGTCCATGGGGCATTGGTAGTGCGCTTCGATTGCCACGGCGATCTGCGCCAATTCGCGTATTTCAGCCTCGGTGATCGAGAAGCGCTGGCGATCAGCAACGGGCACGTCGCTGGTCACCACCGAATCGCCATCGCTGCGCCCGCTCGCATAGGTCATCCGAATCTGCTTGCTGCCTAAATTTCGCCGCAGCACCGCCGGCCGACCGGCCGCGAGCGCTGGCTTATAGACGTAGAATTCATCCGGATTCACCGCGCCCTGCACGACCAGTTCGCCAAGGCCATAACTCGAAGTGATAAACACGACGTCGCGAAAACCCGACTCGGTATCCAACGTGAACATCACGCCGCTCGCACCAACATCACTGCGCACCATGCGTTGAATTCCCGCTGACAGCGCGACTTTGTGATGATCGAATCCGTGGTGGACGCGATAGGAAATCGCGCGATCATTGAACAGCGACGCAAACACGTCCTTGATGCGGCGTTTTACCTCGCTGATCCCGGAGACATTGAGGTAGGTCTCCTGTTGGCCCGCGAAGGACGCGGTCGGGAGATCTTCGGCGGTCGCCGACGAGCGCACGGCCACGGAAAACTCGTGCCCCGTGCCGTTCACTAAGCCGGCATACGCTTCCTCAACCGCGCTAATCAACTTCGCTGGCAATGGCGTGTCATTGACCCACTGCCGAATCTCGCGTCCCGCAGCGGTCAACGCGGCAACGTTATGGGTATCCAGGGCCTGCAGCCGGGTATTGATGCGCTCAGCTAATGAGTTTTGTTCCAGGAAATCGCGGAAGGCGGCGGAGGTCGTCGCAAACCCGCCAGGCACGCGCACACCAGCAGCGCTTAAATGCCGGATCATTTCGCCGAGCGAAGCGTTTTTACCGCCTACACGCTCGATATCATTAATTCCGGTTTGGTTTAGGGCAACGATATAATCGGTCATACGACATTCCTAATGGGTCCTCTGGCAGCGAACGGGCGGACGATTGTAACCGACCCACTTCAATCCGCTAAATACTCGAAGCTATTGGAAAAAAACTCAATGAAACGACGCGTTTTCTATGTCTCGGACCGCACGGGGATCACGGTCGAAACACTGGGTCAGAGCTTGCTGACCCAATTTCCCGCTCTCGAATTCATCAGCCGCACGCTGCCATTCGTCACCAGCCAGGTCGCTGCGCAGGGCGCGGCCGCAATCATTCGCGCCGCCAAGGACGCCGATGGCGTGCCCCCCTTGGTGTTCAGCACCCTGACCGATCCGGCCACGCAATACATCATCGCCTCGAGTAACGAATATGTTTTCGACTTGTTCGGGACTTTTATTGAGCCGCTCGAAGATGCGCTCGGCTTGGAATCGTCGCACACCGCTGGTCGCATGCACGGCATCAGCGACATCCTCGTCTATGAGCAACGGTTACGCGCGCTCAATTTCACGCTCGAGCATGACGATGGCTTGAGCACCCGGGATTTAAAGGATGCCGATGTGGTGCTAGTCGGCGTCTCGCGCTGCGGTAAGACCCCGACGTGTCTTTACTTGGCCATGCACTATTCGCTGAAAGCCGGTAACTATCCCCTAACCGAAGACGATTTTGAACAATGTCGGTTGCCGCCCGCCCTGCTCGGTTGTCGCGACAAGCTCTACGGCTTAACCATCGTGCCGGAGCAACTGAGCAGAATTCGCCACGAACGGCGGCCCAACGGGCCGTATTCGACGCTCGCCCAGTGCCAAAGCGAGGTGAGTACGGCGGAGAAGCTGTTTCGCGCTGAAAACGTGCAGTTCTTGGATACCACCACCGTCTCGATCGAGGAAATCGCCGCGACCATCGTGCGCGATAAAGGCTTGCGGTAGGCGAGTCAGGTCGTTTCGATTGCTACTCGCAGAAGCATATTTGCCAGGGTCGCGGCGAGCTGAGTTGGTGAAGACCCGCTGTAAATCCACCCGTGGACGCTCGCCGGCCGCATCCTTGCGGCCGACGGTCTTCACCAACCCAACTCACCGCGACTCAACCGGTTGAGGGTCTATTCCACCGTAAACGTCACGTCGGACGCCTCCCAATAGCGCGCGATGTGTTTGCCGGGCTTAGCGGGCACTGGATCGCTCAGCGGTCCCGTCACCAGCACTGTCCCCGGCCGCAAGGTCCAGCCCTGGTCCAGTAATCGATTAATTAGCCAGTAGAGCGCGGTATATTGATTGCCCATGACATTGACAGCGCGCCCGCGATCGATCACCTGACCATCCCGCGTGAGCTCCATCAGGACGCTGTTCACGGCCGTCGCATCGATCGCGGCCAAGGGCTTGCCGACCAATAGCGCAACAAAGGCGCCATTCGCGGCGATGAGATCCTCGCCCCGCCATTCGGTTTCGCGCTCGAAGTCATAGTTCGAGAAATCGACCACCGGCACCACACTGCCGATCACGGCATCAAGCTCTTTTAAATCGTTAAGGCGTTTGACGATCGCGACTTTAAGCACGTAGCCGAGTGCGGGCGCGATCTGAAGCCGCTTAAAATCATGGAGTTTTAAGGTGGCCGTACCGCGCAGCAACCCTGAATGCAGTACCGCGCTCGTCACCGGCTCGCGCACCTTGAAGCGCACCTGACCCAGGGGTCGAGTCAGGCTGGCGCGGAATCCGGTGATCGTGTCGTTGGTCGTCAGTTCATCCAACACCTGATGCTGCACGGTATAGGCGCTCGCCACATCCAAACCGGCGCCATAAGTCGATAAGGCCGGTAGCGGCTGGCGTAATCGCAATTGCGTGACAACAATCGCGGCCCAATCGTCGAGCGTTGACCACGCCCAAACGTTGAGACTCAAACCGAATAACGCGCCAAGCGTGATAAGCCGCGGCATCTAGGGGTTCTTAGAAGTTCCTGGTGTTAGGTAATTGCGCCCCGTGCCGATCCGTGCCGCTTGACGGCGATCGGCGCGGACTTTGTAATGACTCTTGCGCCGACTCAATATTACCCGACCGAGCACCCCGTTCGCCAAGATTGCGCCATGTCTCGTCTTCATCTTCGTTTACGTCATTCGGCGTGGGTCGTCCTGTGGGGCGCCTTCAGCGGCGCCGCGCTTGGCGGCGCCCCAGGGGTGTCGCCATCCGAATATGAATTGCTTTCCGCCGTGTTAAATCATGGCCTCGACCCGGACGCAAAACAAATCGTGATCGCCGACACCTCCATCGGAGATAGCAGCGGCGTGGTTACGGCCAAGGCTTCACTTACGATGCGCGCAAAGGAACTGAATATCGCACCCGAACTGCTCGGAGAATGGCGCCACGTCAATCAAAAAAGCGCACCACTGGCGCGCGAATTTCATCTAGCAAAAACGTATGCCCTGCTGTCCGAAGCTAACCGCGATCTATTGTTTCGGGGCGACAACCCGCGCGCCGGCTGGGACGCGTTCTTCGCTCGTTATCCCGGCAGTCCCGGGCTCCTCCGAGTGTCGCGGGTGGCGTTCGATGATCACGCGCAGTCGGCGTTGGTCTATATCGAATTTCAATGCGGCGCCGAGTGCGGATCGGGGCGCTTGGTGCAAGCCACGCGGGACGCTACCCATCACTGGCAACCCGTCAGTGGCGAATTACTATGGGTGCTTGGACCCGCGGCTTCTCACCCCAGTCCACGACCCCAAAAGAAATGAAAAAAATCTGCGTCTTCTGTGGTTCTCGACTCGGGAGTAGCGTGCGCTACCGCGAGGCCACTCGCGAATTCGGCGCAGCGCTGGCGCAAGCGGGGATCGGACTCGTGTATGGTGGCGGCCGCGTCGGTTTAATGGGTGCGCTTGCCGACGCCGTACTCAGTGGCGGCGGCTATGTTACTGGCATTATTCCAAGCTTCCTCGCGACCAGCGAAATCACCCACCCCGACCTCCAGACCTGTCACACCGTCACGGATCTCTTCGAACGTAAATCGATGATGCTCGAAATCGCCGACGCCTTCGTGGCCCTCCCAGGGGGGATCGGAACCTTGGACGAATTGCTCGAAGTCGTCGCATGGCGTCAATTGCGCCAGCTCGATAAACCGATCGGATTGCTCGACGTTGATAATTTTTTTAGCCCATGGCTCGCCGCCCTCCGCCATAGCGTCGAGCATGGGTTCGCAGACACGCGAGAGATCGAGCAGCTGGTAGTCGCGAGCGATAGCGCAATGCTGCTAGCGCGTTTGTTGGCGGTGGAGAAACGTTAATGTATTGCGGCGTGGTCTTCGACATGGACGGCGTGTTGATCGATTCGGAGCCGATCATTCGCGCCGCCGCGCAACTTGCGGCGATCGAGCTTGATCGCGAAGTCACCGATAGGTTTTACGCGAGCTTGTTAGGCCTGCCGAGCCGCGAAGTCGAGGCGGCGTTTAAAGCGGAATTTGGCGTAGCGTTCCCACTGGATGACTACCGTCGACGTTTCGAGCGTCGCTATCGTGACGAGGTCAATAGCCGTGGCATCGCGCCCAAGCCTGGCATCTCTGCGCTGCTCGATGCTTTAATTGAGCGCGGTATACCGATCGCGGTCGCCACTTCAACGCACTCGCCGAACGCCGAATCGGCGCTCGCGGCGGCCGGTCTGCTCGATCGTCTACCGGTGTACGTGACGGGCGATCAAGTGCGTGCGGGCAAGCCGGCCCCGGATATTTTTCTGGCTGCCGC
>JAYUEZ010000480.1:0-3515 GCA_043738965.1 Gammaproteobacteria bacterium | reverse complement strand
CATTCACGCCGCGTGCGAGGATTACCGCGCTGGCGCGAGCATTGATCTAGTCCACGATGCAGCCGATCTCGACCACAAGATCGACTGTCCACTCTTAGCGTTATGGGGCAAACAGGGCTTCGTGAACAAGGCTTATGATGTTCTCGAGGTCTGGCGGCAGCGCGCGACACAGGTTCAAGGGCAGACCCTTGATTGCGGTCATTTTCTGCCGGAGGAACAACCGGCGGCGGTGAGCGAGGCGCTAATGGAATTCATGCGTTAGTTAGAGCTCATGGAAACACGCCAACGTGCCTTATTTTTCGTGCTAGTCGCACAAATGTCATACGCATATGCCGCGTCGCAGCCTTCATTTGATGCGCGTGTTGCTCGGGCGAAAGTAATCGAACTCCAGGACGCTACAGTCAAATACTTTCAAAACGACATGTATCCCGCGATTGGCGAATCGCTTGCTACGGCCATGCGGGGGTGTACGTCGCGGCCAAATGCAAGCCTGAAGAAATTTACGGTGGTCGCTGACGTTACGCCGGACGGACAGTTTGTCCGTATTGCCTATCGTCCGAATAGCGACACGGCGAATTGTCTTGCCGCTGCCATGGCCCTGTTCCGCGCGCCACCGCCGCCCATGTGTGAGTATAGCGCGCTACCTGTTTTTTTTGACATGTCCGTTAAGCCATAGCATGAGCTCTAACAATCGGTTCGAGCGGGACGCGGTGACGGTCCGGCATCGAAACCGGGCATCGGTGGCCCGCGCTGCTCAACCGAGGCGCTAGCTTTAGCGCATATCGTTGTCGTGGCACACGCCCGGCATATCCCTGAGGAAAACGACTACACGGTATTTGTAGGTCGGATGAGCGTTAGCGTAATCCGACGCAATACCGCCGCTTCGATGTCGGATGACGCTGCGCTCATCCGACCTACGAACTCGCAATGATGGCTTTCGCGGCTAAAACAATTCGCATCGATGCTTTACTTTTCCACGACTTTCGCGCGATCGCGTTGATAGGTGTCGTATCCATGGTCACCCTCAACCTTGCAATTCGGATCGCTGCCGCGCTTCAAACATTCGTTTTGATGTAACGACTCATAGACGGTTGCCTGCACCGTCTCGCGACTGCAGGCGGCGAGCATGAGGCTTGCGAGTAGACTGATTAAGAATCGTGGCGGCATGTTGTCACTTCGCGTCGTCTAATTCTTTGAACACTTCCTTCGCGGTCCGAAAAGCATCAACCGCCGCCGGCATGCCGCAATACACCGCCGCGTGTAGAAACATTTCGCGGATCTCGATCTTCGTCACCCCATTCGTCAATGCGCCGCGCAAATGGAGTGTTAATTCGTGCGGTCGATTGAGCGCGATCAACATCACCACCGTTAACATGCTGCGTTCGCGCCGCGTGAGACCGTCGCGTGTCCACACCGTGCCCCAGGCATTTTCAGTGACTAGTTCCTGCAAGGCTTCCGTGAAATCGTCGGCGTCGGCCAGCGCACGCTCGACATAGGCGCTCCCCAGCACTGCTTTGCGTACGGCCAGACCGGCGTCGAATTTTGAAGTCGTCATACTTTCCCTTATGCCGTTGGTTCGGTCGTTCGCGGAGAGAGCAGTTGCACCGAACGCCAAAGACCGTCACGCGCCAGAATAGTCCACGCCCAACGCAACCATTGGAGGAGCGCGAAGGCGAGCCACAGCGACCACGCCAGCATTAGGCCGCGATAAACCCATAGGGATACCGACACCACCCAGACCGTGGGATACGTCTCGGTCGACACGCGATCTTGAAACCAATTCAGCGCATAGGCACTTGATCCATTGCCAGCGATTTGCATGCTCGGATTGCCGAGCAAGCCTTGGCGAATGGCGTCAAACAACATCGAGAGCGCAATCAGGGTCAAGGCCGTGAGCGCCACCTGGAGCAAATTGAATCGCCATTTGACGCCGGGAGCCGGCAATCGCCCACGGAGCGCGAACATAGACAACCAACCGACGACCACCAGCGCATTGATCACCGTGGTTTGACTCAATCCAACAAACAACAGCAGCCATTGCCACGCTGACAACGGGGTGAAACCGCTGCGACCAAGCGCGATCGCGATTAAGGCACTCACCACCAACACACCCCAGAACAACACCGCCGGACCAAGACGCGGACCACCGACCAACAAGGTCCAGCGATCCTGCGGTAGCTCAACGTTAATCATCGCGTTCACACTCGGCGCGCCCAAGGACCAGGCCGGCGACACGAAGCGCGCGCGCAGGCCTTCGTCGCGACGCCACAGGGCCGTGACCGTTTGCTCACCCGGCACCACCGGCATCGTGACTTTGGTGCCTTCTTGTCGAATTGGCTGCGGCACCCCATTCACCGCGAATGATTGCAAGCTCGCGCCATCGGGCAACTGCAGACTGTGTTGCCCGCCTTGGCTGCTACGTAGCGTGAATTCGAGCGTGGTGTCGGTGGCCCGCTGCCCGGGCCGGAGGCGCAATTGGCTGCGATCAATGGTGAGGGTTTGTCCCGCCACGCCTTGTGGCCGTGTCAGTTTTAGACTGACGGTTTCCGTCGGCCACGGTTGCCATTCGGGCAGCCACACGCCGCTTTCGGTTTGATGATGAATGACCGGGATCCCGCTCAACTCCGCGTGCCACAGCGGCGACACATCAGCGCGCCAGGTCTCGACCCAATCGGTGGTGGTGGGCGCCACCAGCGTCAACGAATCCGCTTTGCTTAAGACCGAGGACCAACCGAATTCGCCTTGCTCGGCGGAGAAATTTGCATTGACCTTGCCCTCCGTGAGGTGAATCTCGGGTGTGGTCACGGATTCGCCGGTCAACAATGGAATCGCCAAGGCCGCCGCGGTACCCGGTGGGGTCAAGCGCAGCACACGCGTTTCCACCCGCCAATCCAAGCCGAGATGCACGGTGCGCTCGACACGGAAAAACGCTGGCAACGCACTCGCTTCCAAGGTCGTCGGCTGCGTGGTGGTCGTTGCCAGCCGCGTAAAGATCAGCTGCGGTTCACTCGACCCATCAGGCTTCACGCCGTCGATGCTCCAACCGTCGACGGTTGTATCGACGCGTTGCGGAATGAGTGGAAACGGAATTTGGAAACTCGCGCGCGGCGGCACCGGCCCACTCAACACCACATCGTGCATGCCAGCTGGCAACATCAGCCATAGCACTCCATCGGGTGCTCGAAACAGCGCGTGACTCACACTGCCATCGACCAAGACCGTCGCCGGTGTCCATTGCTCGGCGCGACCCGGCAGCGGGAGACCCACGTCGCGTGCCGCATGCGCTTCGAGCCGCAGCGTGAGATCGGCGCCCTTTAGGACTGCGTGTAAGCGCGGTAGCTCGGCACAACTCGGGAGGCAGTCGGGGGCGAGCGTTAACCGCCGCTTAAGCTCCTCGAGCATCGTCGCATCCGGCAGCGCGGCGCGCGCCGACGACCAGCAACTGGCGCCCACTAACAACACCAACAGCATGCCGACCGCGGGCCTGGCATTGAATTTCAAACGCCGCAATTCAC
>JAYUEZ010000479.1:0-3518 GCA_043738965.1 Gammaproteobacteria bacterium | reverse complement strand
CGTTGTTGCCTTGGCCACGACCACGGCGCCGTTGGCGGTCTAACCCTTCCTGTTCTCGTTCAGCGGGCGTCAAAACCGGCACTGGTGGCGGCTGATTTTCCGCAACATAGTAGGGCGGCGGCGGCGTTGGGTCGATCTGTGTTGGTGACGGTGGCGGGACCACGGGTGGGTTGACCAGGGCTTGTGGTAGGCCTTCGTTGAAGTGGATGTTGTCGATTGAGAAGTCCCATAGATTGCCCGCATCCGAGGTAAGTGTCACTGTGTTGCCGACTACTGGGAACCCGATTTGCGTGGTGCCGCTGCTGAGATTGGGTACCAGCAAGAAACTACGCGAAGCAGGTGTCGGGGCCCCGTCGGTCAGGGTGTAGGTGACGTTAAAGACTTGGCCGTTGTACACGTCAAGATAGAAATCCGTGATTGGGTTGGCGAAGGTCAATGTGATCGCAGGGTTGTAGCCACCCGTGCCAAAAAACGCCGAGCCGTAGACCGTTGTTCGGTTCGCCGGCAGAAAGGTTTCTTGCGAAAGTGTGGTGCCTCCCGTGACGCTAACCGTGTTAATGACGGCTAGGGTGATCGGGTCCTTGATATCAATTGAGAGATTGTGAGGCGCGCCGGCACCGGCATAGGTGCTGCTAGATCCGGCAAAGTTTTCAAAGTCGATGACTGATGCATGCGCCGCCAATGTGGTTAGGACACCCAAACCACCCGCTGCAATCTTCAAGTAATGCCTGTAGTTCATATTCAATCCCTCCAAGGTTCTAGATTTATCTATCATTGGTGGATTCCATCCCGTGACCAAATAGTTCAATACGTCGGGCAAAAAAAGTCATTTAGGCGTTCGTTACGTCGGGCGCCCGCTTTCGAAGCCGAAGGCGGATGACGCAACTAAGTATCTACCTAATGCGAGAGCCGGGTTTCGCCATGACGCTTTCGGTTCTGCATTACGGCGCCATTCGATCCCGTAACAACATGCCAATCACGCCCCGACTCGGGTGCTGATCGCCCGCTCTCACACTCAGCGAATCAATAATCACGGCGCGCCTTCCCACCACATTGAGCGGATAAAACGGTGGTTCGCCATCGCCAGTATCTGCCAGCGCGTGCACATAGGAGCATGCCCATGGCGCCGGTTTCAGCAGGTCTGCCGGCGGCGGTATAACCCACGCGGTACGTTTGGCGCGAAGCATGGTGATCTGTGGATACTGGGTAAAGACGCAGGCGTCGGCAGGCACCACTTCGGCCAGCCGTGGCAGATAATCATGCAGAGCGCCGAGTTGTTTGATCTGTTGTTCCGCGCTCGCCCTGCGCGTGAGGTCGATCCAATACCGTGTCGTTCGAAATCCGCTGAGTTTGGGATCATTCGGTGGCGCCGCCAGCGCTTGCACGGTATGCATCCACGCGGGTAGCAGTAGCAATCCTAAAAGTGCGATGAACGCCGTTCCGGCGCGCGCATGTATTTTCGCCGCCGCATGGTAAGCAAGGTAGAGCAGGGGGCTGGCAAGCGGAACGAAGAATCGTTCCATCGAATTTGCGAACGGCCAAAGTAATACGATGCCGAGATAGGTCACGACATAATAACCGAGCGGTTGGTGGCGGCGGATCAAATCGAGCAAGCCAGCCACCACAAGTCCAAGCAATAGCAGCAATGAAATAAACTGCCACGGCGCGCTGACCTCGCGCCACTGGAACAAACCGTACGGCACTGCATGGTGGAGCGCGGTGAGGGCGTCGCCGAGCTGATGGCTTAAGGCGGCGAATGGCGCGGCGCGATATTGATTGAGCGCAATTTGAAGGTACGACGGCGCGGCGTTGCCCGTGGACAATCGGGCGAGGGGTAACGTGAGGCTCGCGAACCCAATCACCACCAACGCTGAGCGCCGCCCTCCAAGCGGGTGCGCCAACACCGCCAGTGCCGGCAGTAACGCAATCCCCACCGTGCGCGTGCCGACCGCGCAGCCCACTACAACCCCGAGCGCCAGCAACATGGGCCAACGGGGCCGGATGGCGGCGCGCTCGGCGCTAAGAAAGACCAGCCAGCACAGCGCGAGATATAGCCCTTCGCTTAAGGCATCAACCACTAGCAGCAACGTCCCTGGTAGTAGTCCAACAATGAGCGCAAGACTGAGCGCGTGCCAAGGACTCGCCGTACGCCGGAGTAACCACCATCCAAACAAACCATTGGCGACGGCCATGGCCGTGGCGACGACCACGCGCGCTGGCAGCAAGTGCGTGGTGCCGCCGCCGGCAAGCGAAATAATGAGCGGGAAAAACGGGGGTAAGTGACTGTAGTCGCGAATGTGCGTATAGACCGCGCCGATCACATGGTGCAGTGGCGAGTAGAGATCGGCCATCATCAGATATACCGCGTCGTCGGCGACAAAACCGACGTAGGGGTTGCTGACGCCGAGCCAGGAATAAAACGCCCACACCGCGCAGAACGTGAGCGTCGCCACCACACGGAAGGCATTGGAAAGCGGCGGCGAGGCAGCTTCCATCCGGGCGCCGCCCACGCGTTACGTTACGGGACTAATATCGTGCAGCACCGTATCGCGCTGTACGGCAATTTCGTTATCAATTTGCGTGCCGCAGTTCGGACAAAAGAATTGACGGAAAGCGACCGCGTCATCGATGAAGCGTGAGGGTTCGCCAATTAAAGGATTAGCGCTGCTCACCGGATGATCTTCGCGGATGCAGCGATCCTTATAGTTCGCCGTGGTGGGTCCCAGATCGGCGGCGCATTTCGCGCAGGCCCAGAATGACCCCGCCGCGTCGCGTTTGAGATGCAGCGCCACACTGGTTTCCGTGAGCAAGGTGCCAGCGCGGGCGCGGCTGGGATTGGCATGGCGGGTCACGCGTGTCGCGCGTACGGCGCGACGATGTTCGCGGGTGGCGTCCACATCCACGTGCTGTTGTTTATCCAGCACCGCGCCATAAATCGCGAGTCCGGCATCCGGCGTGATGGCGAAGTTTTCCAGATCGCGTTCGATATCCTCGATGGTGCGCTCGAAGGGATCGCCAAAACCGCCACCACCGGTCCAGCGCACGGCATACACATCGGCTTTATGTTGCACGAAATTTTGTTGGCGCAACTCCAAGTGCTCCGCCTCACCGGTGACTTCGGACACATCTTCGATCAGGGACGATGCGCGCATGCGCTCTAAAATATTGCTGTTACGAATAAAGGTGTAGGCGTTAGTGGTCGAGGGATAGCCGCCCATCATGCCGGTCGAAGTTGGGGTGGCGTTGCCGGAGGACAGCGTGTCCTGAATGATGTGATCAGTATTGTGCGGAATGAAACAACTTTCCGCTGATAAACCGCCACGGTACTGACCGGCGCCGCCCGAATCTGGCAGTTCCTTGCGATACAAAAACAGTACCGGGAAACTTTGTTCGGTGTGTTCGATATTCGGCAATTGGCAAATCGGTGTGCGCGATTGACCGCCAGTATTAATGCCATCGCCATGCGCGAAGGCGCCGATGGCGCCACCAATGGGGTCGATCAACAGATATCCATAGCG
>JAYUEZ010000478.1:0-3525 GCA_043738965.1 Gammaproteobacteria bacterium | reverse complement strand
AATCCCGCCGCTTCGAGTAGCGCGCCATACGCGGTCGGCGTCGGGAAATACCAGGGGTTATGTTTCGTCACGTCGAGACCATCGCGCGCCAGTTCGTGTTCGAACGCGGTGACGACGCTGGCCACATTACCGTAGCCACCCATTTCCGCGACGAAGCGGCCGCCGAGCTTGAGCGCGCGTGCAATGCCAGCAACGACCGCGGTGGGCTTGAGCATCCAATGCAGCGCGGCATTGCTGAAGACCGCGTCGAATTCGCGTTGATAGGGTAGCGCATGTCCGTCGATGACATGCGCATCAAGTCCCAGCGCACGCGCCGCGGCTATTTGCTCAGCGCTAGCATCAACGGCGACGACCCTCGCGCCACTGGCCACCAATTGCTGAGTCAGTGCCCCATCGCCACATCCCAAATCCAGGATGCGCTCGCCAGCAGCGGGCGCTAATAGGGTTAACAACGGCGCGCCCAGCGCGGGGACGAATCCCGCATCGCGGCGATAGCGTGCCGGGTCCCAGGTTTGTGTGTTCATGCGGGGATTATACGACGCTGTCTTTAGGTACTATAGCGGGCAACAACCGGTGTATCCCGATTACTTTATAGAAGGAATTCGAAGTGACTGATTCCATCCGTGCCATCGTGGCTGAAGATCGTGGCGGCAAAACCAAAGGCGAGCTCAAAATCCTGTCGCGCGCCGACCTGCCGGCTGAAGAGGTTCTAATCGAGGTGGCTTACTCAACGGTTAACTATAAGGATGGCTTGGCAGTCACCGGCAAGGGTCGTATCTGTCGCCGCACGCCGCTGGTGTGCGGGATCGATCTCGCCGGCACGGTCCGCGAATCGCGTGCTGCGCAATGGGCCGTGGGCGATCGAGTCCTCGTGAATGGGTACGGTCTTTCCGAAGACCACAACGGCGGCTACGCGCAGCAACAACGTGTGAAGCCTGAGTTTTTGGTGCGAGTGCCTGCGCCGTTGAGCTTATTCGATGCGATGGCCATCGGCACCGCCGGCTATACCGCGATGCTGAGCGTACACGCGCTCGTCGATCACGGCGTAAAACCAGCTGACGGAACCATCGTGGTCTCCGGTGCGGCGGGCGGCGTGGGCTCAGTGTCCATCATGCTGCTGGCAAAACTCGGCTACCGTGTCGCCGCGGTGACCGGCCGCCCGGAACTCACGGACTATCTAAAGGGCTTAGGCGCGAGCGAAATTGTGGGGCGCGATGAACTCGCGCGCGAGAGCAAACCATTGGAAAAAGAACGTTGGGCTGGTGGTATTGATAGCGTAGGCGCCACGACACTCGCGACCATGCTGGCGCAATCCAAATCGGAAGGGGTGATCGCCGCGTGTGGATTGGCCGGTGGCGTCGGTCTGCCCTCCACGGTCATGCCGTTTATTCTCCGCGGCGTGACCTTGCGCGGCATTGATTCGGTGCAGTGCGCGATGCCACGGCGCGTGCGCGCCTGGGCCGCATTGGCTGAACTAATCGATACCAAATTGCTCGCCAGCGTCGCCGTCACGGAACCGCTGGCGCGCGTACCGGCTTTGGCGGAGGAAATTCTGGCTGGAAAGATCAAAGGACGAGTAGTTATCGACGTTAACGCGTAAGCGTTTGCAACGATGGTGACACCACGTGTGATCTATGCCTGCGTGGTGGGTATGGCTCTAATCGCTGGAGCCTACTGGATTAGCACTCGGGCGCTCGACGCTCGGGCTCGGCCCTCGGCAGTGTGGCGCGACGGACGAATCACTGAAATCAAAAACTGCGGCATGCCTCGCGATGACGACCAGTTCCTCGCCTGTTCCGAACTCATCTGTCAACGCGCGGTGGCTTTGAAACTACCGAAAACTGATTCAGTGAAGATTAGTGCGGGAACCCGGGTTGATACCGATGACATTCGTTATGTACGAATCGTCGGCACCATCGACGATGGGCAGTCCGCTTCACGTCGCGTGCCGAAGGGCTACGAGTGTTATCTTGAGGGGCTACAGATTCACGCGGCGCGGGTTATCGAGTAACGAAGAATCTCAGCCTTCGTTAGGTTGCTGGCGCGCTAGCGCGACCAGTGCTTTACGTACCTCCAGTGGAGAGGCAACGGGTGCTTCGAATGCAATCCGTATCACGCGATCTCCAACCTGCAGATGAAAACCGTAACGGTCACAACCCGCAAATCGCGGCTCATGCTCGGTATTAATCGCGTCGCGATACGGGGTGAGGTAGCGCCGCATCGCGTCGACATGATCGGCATTCATATGTTCGACCATCGACGTTTCTTGTTCAGCTGAGAACGGGTTCGTCGGCAATACCGCCGCGGGTTCGAGCCAGTGAATAGCGCCAAAGCCACCGATAAACCGCAAGCGTCGCGGTGACAATCGCCAAAATTCAAATCCGTGAGTCTGGTGGTAGCCGCGCGCGCCAGGGAAGAAACGATAGTAACGCTCGGCGGTATCGCTATCGTGCGCGTCCACCTGCGCGGCGTCGGCGACCAAAGTGAGTCGACCATTGGCTTGGAGATCTGAAGCGCCACGATCAAAAACGATCAGGGACACGCGCGGCGCGCCTCGGATATTTTTTGTGTGTTGCGCAATGTCGGCGATAAGAATGACCGGCAGACCCTGGCGATCCAGACAAAACGGGACGACCGAACCAAACGGGTAGCCGGGGAGGGCGACGGACAGTGTCGACAAGACACCGTCGTAGCAAGTCAGCAGCAGCGCGCTCGCTTCTGCTTCCGGCGTGAGTTGAGCGGTCATTAGAGGTTCCGCGAGCGACTAGGCGGCAGCGGATTCGCCAGCGGATTCGCTTGGCGTGATCTTAATGAGCTCAACGCCTTCAGCCGTGACTTGTTCTCCCACGCTGAAGCGGATCTCGCTCACGATGCCAGCGCAAGGAGCGGTAATGGTGTGCTCAATTTTCATCGCCTCAAGCACCAACAGTGGCGCACCACGCGCGACCTCTTCCCCAACTTTCACTATCACGGAAGTGATCGCGCCCGGCATTGGCGCGACCAGCGTGCCGGTGTTGATGTCCGTGTCGTCGTGGCTGTGTAGCCGATCGACGCGCTGCACACAGTAATGCGTACCCTCGAAAAATATATGAACTTCGTCGCGCAATCGCACTATTGAGGCATGCAACGCACGGTCCTTGCAGCGCGCCAACAAAGTCGAACCATCGAGCGAGTAATCAAGCAGCTCAAAATTTTTGTCCGCCACTGTCACACGCCAACCGGCGACCGCTTTTCTGCCGACGACCGATACATTGCCGGATTGTGTCTTGAATTCGAACTCGAAGGTCGGTGCCGCATTGATTCTAAATGCGGTGAGCATCACCCACGGCGAATGCGGCTCGGCGCTTCGCGCCGCCTCGGCTTGTTGTGTCTGCGCGCTTTCGGCGTGTTGATACAGGGCGGCCAGCAGCAGTGCATCAGCGCTTGTCGTACTGGCATCAGCCGTAAGGCTCGCGCGTTCATCTTCAATAAAATGCGTGTTAAATTCGCCCGAACAATATCGCGGATGCGAGAGGATTCGTTGTA
>JAYUEZ010000477.1:0-9310 GCA_043738965.1 Gammaproteobacteria bacterium | reverse complement strand
CCTGCGCGGCGCACGCTATGTTCGCGGCACGTTCCAAGAAGAAGATGAGCGCCGCGGCGCGCGCGACTTGTTGTTGCGGATGGTGGCGGAAGCCGCTTACAGCGGGCCACGCTTCTTGATGCTGCGCACCGCGGTCGCGACATTGCCCCACGGCCGCGAAACACCCTCGATTCGCGGAATTCGACAAGCATCGGCTGCACTGTCCGACCGCGATCACGGCTTCAAACCCTTACGCAATAAAATTCATGGCCATCTGGCGCGGCAAGATGCCGATGCTGTTCGCCAATACGCGACCAAACAGGCGAGTGCCGAGGCCCGCGTTGATTATTTAAAGCTAGCCACCGCCATCGACGAGGTGTTTACGCACGATACCGGGTCGACGCTGACCGCGTTGGCAGCCAAGTTCCCGCCGTCTGCGATCTTGCCCATCGCGATAACAGATCGCACGGCGTTGTGGACGACTCCATTGCCGAGCCCGGAGATGCGTGCGCGCGGCTACGCCGAACTACTCGCCACACTGCGCGAGGCGCTGACTTCCACGCCATCCGCGACGCTGCGTCTAGAAGTATTGGACGCGAGTTTGATGCTGGAAGCGGAATACTTCGCGCTGCAGAGCGAGTTAAAGGTCGAGCAGGCTAAGCATTCCCGACGGGCGCAACTGGACGACTTGGTCGTTGCCAGTGACGCGCTTTACGGCGTTGGGCTGCTCTCGCCACGCCAGCGCGCCGCCATCCGCGCCGAACGAGCGCTGCTTGGCGAGGCGACTACTGATAGCGTGAGCTACAAAAACGCGGTCGATTATTTAGCGCTGGTCGCGAACTGGGCGACGCAGAATTATCGATTTCTATTCGGTAGCGCGATGGAACGCTTAACGACCATCGAACCCAAGGCAGGGTTGTTTATTCATGATGCATTGCGCGCCAGCCCGTTATTTTTTTACGCGACCCAAATAGACACCTTGGTGCGCGACGCGAATCGGCTGCGTGGTGTGCGCAACGAATTATTCGGCGCCGATGCGGGGAGTAGCCTACGGGCTCTTAATCCCGGACTTGCGCGCGGACATTTACACGTGGTGATCCAAAGTATGCCGGAGACCGTCGAGCGCGAGGGGATCTATGTGCTGGCCGAGACCATCGCTGAATTGCCGCCGGTCGCGGGGATCATCACCGCAGGGGAGGGTAATCCGCTGTCGCATGTCCAACTGTTGGCGCGCAATCTCGGGATCCCCAACGTCGTCATCGATGAAAGTCTACTCGACACGCTCAAGCAGCACGATGGTGCCGAGGTAGTCCTTGCCGTAAGTCCCGCCGGCTCCGTACATTTGGCTGAAATGAACGCAGATTTCGCGAAAATTTTTGCCAACGATACCTCGAACGTCCCACAGACCGTGATCAAGGTTGACCTCGCTAAACTCGCGCTGGATGTCCGACGGTTTATTCCGCTAACCGAACTGCGCGCGACGGATTCGGGTCGCGTGGTCGGTCCCAAAGCCGCGAAGCTCGGAGAATTGAAAGCGCACTTTCCGGAGGCCGTGGCGAATGGTCTCGCCGTCCCGTTCGGGATGTTCCGCGCGCTGCTCGAGCAACCCATGCCGGATACCGACACCACTGTCTTCACCTGGATGCAGCGCGAATATGCGCGCCTCGCGGCGCTGCCGGTCGCTGACGCTACTCGTCGAACCGGAACCGAAGCATTCCGCGCGCGGTTACAAAATTGGATTACACACGCCGATCCGGGCGTCGCTTTTCGCCGGGAGCTGAGCGCGCGAATGCGCGAGATGTTTGGCCCCGACGGCAGCTTTGGCGTGTTCGTACGGAGCGACACCAACGTCGAAGATCTCGCTGGATTCACTGGTGCGGGATTGAATCTCACGCTGCCGAATGTGGTCGGATTCGACAATATTTTTGAAGCGATCGCCGAAGTCTGGGCGTCCCCGTTTAGCGCGCGATCGTTCGCCTGGCGCCAATCACTGATGGATTCGCCCGAACACGTTTATCCTGCCGTGTTGCTGCTACAAAGCGTCGATAACGATAAGTCTGGCGTGCTCGTCACGCACGATATCGATACCGGTAGCGCGGATTGGTTATCGGTCGCGCTGAACGAAGGCGTTGGTGGCGCGGTTGATGGCCAGTCCGCGGAATCGCTGCGCCTCAACGTCAACACGGGCGCGATCCGATTGCTCGCTCAAGCCACCGCGCCGGTGCGGCGGCAAATCGCGAAACGCGGCGGCATTTCTAAATTAGCCGCCAGCGGCAGCGACACCCTCTTGCAAGGCGCCGAAGCCGAACAGCTCGTGACCTTAGCGCGCGAGTTGCCCACTAAGTTTCCACCAGTACTGGATGCGAACGGGCGGCCCGCGCCCGCGGACATCGAGTTCGGATTCTTAAAGGGGCAACTCCGTCTATTTCAAATTCGCCCCTTTCTCGATAACGATCGCGCACGCGGGACTACGTATTTACAGGCGATGGATGCGCCGGCGGCAACGAAGATCGCAACTGTCGTGGATTTAACGGGGATCCCCGGCGCGGACGCGCCACCGCAATGATAGATTTTCTAGCGCATCGTTGGCCCGCTGCCGCAGGTCGATTGATGCTTGTATTGGCGCTGCTTCTCGGGGCGGCGCCGCCCGCACCTACCTATCCGCTCGATAGTTACGAAATCACGGGGATCGGGCGCCTCGAAGAAGCGCGTCGAGTCCAAGCCGGTGAACTCCCTGGCATTAAACAACCAGCGGGCGCGTTGCTCAATCGCGAGCAAGTTGACTTACGGTTGCTCAAGGCAAAAAGTCTTGAGCTACCAGCGCCGGATCGAGTATTCACCGCGCAAATCGGTGGTTTGCTCGGTGGTTTGACGGATCGTTATGCGATCGCGGTTCTGGATTTGAGCGATCGTGCCGCCCCCACCTATGCCGAGATCAACGGCAATGTCAGTCGTAATCCGGGCAGCGTCGGCAAATTAATGGTCGTGCTCGGCATTTTTCAGGCGCTCGCTGATCTATATCCAAATGATCTCGATAAACGCTGGCAGGTTCTGCGCAATACGCACATCGTCGCCGACCAATTCGTGATTTCCGATTCGCACACGGTGCGACGTTGGGACCGTGCGACCGAAAAGCTGATTCGGCGACCATTGGCGCCCGGCGACGAAGGTACCTTGTTCGAAAATCTCGACTGGATGTTATCAGCAAGTTCGAATTCCGCCGCTGGCACCGTGATGGAACACGGCATGCTGATAAGAGCTTTCGGGTTGGACTATCCGGTGGACGCCGCGCGTGGCAAGGCTTATTTCAAAGAAACGCCGCGCGCGGAACTGTCCAAAGCCCTCGCCGAATTCGTGGAAGCGCCGCTAACGCGCAATGGCTTTGATCTCACCCAGCTGCGGCAGGGCAGTTTTTTCACTCACGTGGGAAAGCAAATGGTGTCGGGCACCAGTAGCTATGCGACCGTGCATGCATTGATGCAATACATGCTGCGCCTCGAACAAGGCCGCATCGTGGATGAATTTTCGTCGCGCGAGATCAAACGCCTGCTGTATGCTACCGAGCGCCGGATCCGCTATGCCTCATCGCCTGCTTTATTTGATTCGGCGGTCTACTTTAAGAGTGGTTCATTTTTTAAATGCGTGCCCGAACCGGGATTCGTGTGTCGGCCGTATCAAGGCAATGTGGAGAATTTCATGAATTCGGTGGCGATTATCGAGTCGCCGTCGAGTGCGCGACGCTTGCACTACATCGTCGCATTGATGTCGAACGTACTCCGCCGCGACTCGGCGGTCGATCATCAAACTCTGGCGGCACGAATTCATCGGATTCTCGAAGCGCGCCATTCGGCACCAAGCTCGCAAACACGCTAGTCGATAGGCCTGTAAGGTCGACGCATACGTGTTGCATCGTCACCAAAAAGAAGGGCTGCCGAAGCAGCCCCAATACGCTGGTGACAGGACGTGCCTGTCTTACTCACCCACGGAGGTCGTGTTGGTCCACGGCGCGCTGGCGGTTCACGCCCTTGGTCAAGAATTCTTGCTTGCTCCTTCCGACCCGTCCTAGACAGGACTGCAATTGAAATATGCATGAGCCTTATGAAATTAGGATAGTTTAGTAATTATCTTTGTCAAGATAATTCTATAACTTATTATTAATGAAGATTAATCTTTATGAACTGACGTGGGGCTTAGCGAGATATTCCTCGGATTGCATTTCGATCAAACGACTGATGGTGCGTTGAAAGGGCTGGTTGAGCCGGCTCCCGCGATAAAGACTTGTCGGCCCCGCAGCGGCGGATACCAGCAGATTGACGCCGCTGTCGTAGAACTCGTCCACTAAATTGACGAAGCGCCGCGCGGCGTCGTTTTGATCGTCGCTGAACAGGGGGATCCCCGAGACCACGACGGTGTGGAAACAGCAGGCAATTTCGATGTAATCGGCGACAGCGCGTGGCCCGCCGCAAAGTGCGTCGAAATCGAACCACACCACGCCTTCCGCTTGCATCCTGACCGGGATCGCGCGGCCTTCGATCGTAATCGGCTCGGAACTTTGAAGTGCCCCATGCGCCAGCGCCGCGAATTGTCGCGCCAGCGCTTGCTCAGTTTCGCGGCTTTGCGGGTGATAGTAGGTTGCTGCCTGCGTTAGTGTACGCAGTCGATAATCGACCATGCTCGAAAGCTCGAAAACCTCGAGATGCGCTTTGAGTAACGCAATCGCCGGCAAAAAACGTTCGCGTTGCAAGCCACCTTGATATAAAGCGTCGGGCGCTTCGTTCGAGGTGGTCACCAAACTGATCCCACGTTCGAACATCGCTGATAGCAACTGTGAAAGCAGCATGGCATCGGTTATGTCGACCACGTGGAATTCGTCGAGGCACAACATTCGCAATCCTTCCGACCAGCCCGCAACCACGCGGTCTAACGGATTCTGCACGCCGCGAATTCCTTTGAGTTCCCGATGAACACTCCGCATAAAACTATGAAAATGGACGCGACGCGCGATCCCCTCCGGCAGGCAGTCAAAGAAAATGTCGACCATGAAGGTTTTGCCACGCCCAACCGCTCCCCATAGATAGAGCCCGCGCAGCGGGGTGCGGGGCGCCGCAGCACGACGCCAACGTTTAAGAAAGCGCCGTTCGGGCGCGTTAAAGGCAAGTAGCCCCGCGTAGATCGCGTCAAGTCGCGACACAGCCGCGGCTTGAACCGAATCCACACTAAAATCGGGACGCGTGAGTTCTTGTTGATAGCGATCGAGAGGAGTCATGGTCGTGCTTAAAAGGTTTCTGTTTGGGCGTGCATCGTAGTCGGCGGATTTAAGCCTTGTACACAAACCATGGCGCGGAGCCGATACCTAAAACAACGCGAGCTGCGCACCGCTCACCTGGGGCGGTATGAAATTCTGCACCGCAAGTGGCGCACGCTGGCCATCTAGCCCAAGCCGTTTGGTCGCGCGCGCAAAGCGCTGAGCAAGCAGCGCCGCGATGGTGCCTTGACCAGTCATCCGTCGACCAAATTTCGGATCGTTGTCGCGCCCGCCGCGAATATCTCGAATGAGATTCATGATTTTGGCGGCTCGTAATGGCACATGTTCGACCAACCACGCCTGGAACAATGGATTCACTTCGCGCGGCAAACGCACGGCGATGTAGCTCGCGGTCCGCGCCCCGGCCGTGGTCGCGGCTTCGAGAATAGATTCCATCTCGTTGTCGTTTAATCCCGGGATAGTCGGCGCCACGAGCACCCCGACCGGAATTCCGGCATCGGCCAAGCGGCGTACGGTCTCGACGCGACGCAGTGGCGCGGTGGCACGCGGTTCGAGCCGGCGTGCGAGCTCCGTATCGAGCGTGGTGATCGAGATAAAAACCTGTGCGGCGTTGATGGCCGCGAGCGCCGCCAACAGATCAATATCGCGTTCGACTAACGCGCCTTTGGTGACAATGGTGACGGGATGTCGTGTTTCGGCCAGCACTTCGAGGATTTCGCGCGTGATGCGATATTTGCGCTCAATTGGCTGATAGGGATCGGTGTTGGCGCCTAACGCGATCGGTGAGCATTGATAGTGTTGCGCAGCGAGTTCGCTGCGCAATAACGCCACGGCATTAGTTTTCGCAAACAGCTTGGTCTCGAAATCGAGCCCGGGTGAAAGATCGAGATACGCATGCGTCGGCCGCGCATAACAATACACGCAACCGTGTTCGCAGCCGCGATAGGGGTTGATCGATTGTGTGAACGGTACGTCCGGTGATTGATTGCGACTGATGATGGTTCGCGCCGTCTCGATCGTGACCGTCGTCGCCACGCGTGCCGGTGGCTCGTGCTCGGGTCCCCAGCCATCGTCAAAATCTTCGCGCTCGACATCGAGGTAGCGCGGCGCCGGTGAATGCGGCGCACCCCGGTGGGTAAGCGCAGCAGGGTTCGGGATTCGATTCCGCATTGGCAGCAGGCTCGGCTCAATACCGATAGAGGTTCGACGCCAGTTTATGGGCTCGTTATGATGAGTTCTAGCTGCACGCTAACGGATCGCAATCCTTGCCTGAGTTCCTCGCTTTCATCTCCAATAATTCTGCGCTGCTGCGTCTCGTAATAATTCTTGCGCTAGTGGTTAGCATGGCATTGTTACTACGACGTTACTTCGCGCGCGATTCCGACGCTGAGCGCCTACTGCTGCTCGAGATCAATAGCATTCGAACGTCCTTATCCTCGCTCGAGCAACGGGTTTCGGAACTTAGATTTCACGCGAGCGAAGACGCGAGTCGGCTGCGCGAACAAGTGACCGTCACGTTGGGCGCGCATCGGACTGCGTTCGAAATGCGCCAAGCTACTACTCAACAAACGCAAACCGACACGTTACAAAGCGGCTTTCGCAGCCTTCACCAGCAACTCGCCGACACCCTGCTGCGGAATTCAACCGAGCTAGGCTCGCGTGTCGATGCCTTGACCCGCGCCACCGACGAACGTCTCCGTGAAATCGCGGGCCAGGTCGATCGGCGACTCGCCGAAGGATTCGAGAAAACGACGGCGACTTTTGCCGACGTACTCCAGCGTTTGGCCTTGATCGATGAGGCGCAAAAGAAAATTACCGCACTGTCGAGTGAAGTGGTCGGTCTGCAACAAATTCTTGCCGACAAACGCTCGCGCGGCGTGTTTGGGGAAGTGCAGTTAGCAGCGCTGGTGCGCAATGTCATGCCCGAAGCGGCGTTTAGCTTGCAATATACCTTGCCGAATGGTCGCATCGCCGATTGTGTGCTGTTTCTTCCCGCGCCGACCGGCATGATCGCAATCGACTCAAAATTCCCTCTCGAATCGTACCAGCGCATGACCGACTTCGCGTTAAACGAAGCTGACCGGAAACCGATTGAACGCCAGTTCAAACAAGACATTCGCAAACACATCAAAGACGTCGCCAGTCGTTACATTATTCCCAACGTCACGGCGGATGGCGCGGTGATGTTTATTCCGGCCGAAGCAGTCTTCGCCGAGATCCAAGCGCACCATCCAGAAATCGTGGATGAGGCACACGCGGCACGGGTGTGGCTGGTCTCGCCCACAACCTTGTGGGCGGTGCTCAACACCGCGTGCTCAGTGCTGAAAGACGCCGCCACGCGCGAACAAGTCGACATCATTCGCACGCATTTAGGACATCTTGGTAAAGATTTTCAGCGCTTTCGGGAACGCATGGACCAATTAGCGCGTCATATTGGTCAGGCGCACGAAGACGTCCAACGCGTGAACGTCTCCGCCCGGCGCATCACGGATCGCTTCGAGCGAATTGAAAGAGTAGAAATCGAGCCAGCGGCCGCTACCTCAATCGACCCACCAGAACCCGTGGAGATAGCCGATAGCAAGAACTGATTCACAGACCTATCAATCAGTTATAGGCTATACATTAGACGGGACAGTAATTTTGGTTCGGAAGTTAAACAATAGCTTAATGCGATGACTCGACTCCAAGCGCTGATTTTTGATGTTGATGGGACTTTGGCCGACACCGAGGAAGTACACCGCCAGGCGTTTAATCGTGCGTTCCACGAGTTCGGACTCGCTTGGGACTGGACACCCGCGTGTTACCAAGACCTGCTCTTTGTTTCCGGCGGCCGCGAGCGAATCACGCATTGCGGAGCCGAACTCGCCAAGCAATTCGCGTCTCCTATCGCCTTTGAACAATTTGTGCGCGACCTGCACCGGCGCAAAACGGAAATTTACGCGGCACTATTATCGAGCGGACAAATTCGGCTCCGGCAGGGCGTGGAGCGCTTAATTCATGAGGCGCGCCAAGACGGCGTCGTATTGGGTATTGCAACGAGTTCGGCGTGGACGAATTTAAAAACCCTGTTGGACAACAATTTGAGCGCGGACTGGCCGACGTGGTTTGCAGCGATCGAGACCGCCGATACGGTGGAGACCAAAAAGCCTTCGCCAGCGGTATACAACGCGGTTTTACGGCGAATAAAACTCGATCCTCGCGATTGCGTCGCCGTCGAAGACACTGAAAACGGTTTGCAAGCTGCGTCTGCCGCGGGTCTTTGTACGTTAATCACCACGCATAGGTTCACGCGTACGCATAACTTTGCCGGCGCCGCCGCGGTGCTCGATGGTCTCGGCGAACCCGAGCGACCGATGGCCGTGTTACACGGTGAGAATCACGGTTATGAGTATGTGAATCTCGGATTTCTAGATCAGTTGCTTCACCCACATGTCGAGCACCCGCATTGGGAGCAACAACAGATGGCGTTTGCCTAGCAGCCCTCGTGCGTTATTTAATCACCAAGAACGCGCCCTGATTTCCTCGCTGCACACGCAGCAGTAGCTGCCCTTTAGTCTGGGTCACCATCTGGATAAAGGCGCTCAGATCCGCGAAAGGTTGGCGATTGACCGCGGTAATGATGTCGCCCTGGCGCAGTCCCGAGGCAAACGCACGCGAGCGCTGCGCGATTTCGTAAACCATCACGCCGTAGATTCGTCCGTAAGCCGGCGCATCCTCTGGAATTTCGCCGATCGACACTCCAGCTAAACGCTCATTCTTAAGGCCGTTGGTACTCGCCGTGGCTTCTGGTCGTGAACCCACTTCAGCACTGACCGTTTGCCGTTTTCCATCGCGCAGAAACTCGAGCTTGAACGCGTCGCCAACTCGCATCAGGCCGAGCTGATTGCGTAGATCGGACGCATCACGCACCTGATGACTATTAACGATGGTCACTACATCGCCGGCGCGCAGCCCCGCATGTTCAGCCGGCGAACCATCCACGATGTTAACCAGGACCGCACCCTTGGTATCCGGGAGCCCAAACGCCGTCGCCAAATCCGGCGTCAGATTCTGCATTTCTGCGCC
>JAYUEZ010000476.1:0-3527 GCA_043738965.1 Gammaproteobacteria bacterium | reverse complement strand
CGTTGCTCGGCACGAATGGCGGCTGGAGCGGCGAAGAAGAGAACTGGACGCTTGGACGCCATGGTGGCAAGACTGGCAAGAAGTTCTGGAATTCATCCTTCTCGCTGGTACCGGAAGTGTTCGTGGTTGAACTCGAACCAACCGGTTATCCGCGCGCGCCTTACAGCAAAAAGCGGATCTGGTACGACGCGCGGACCATCGCGCCGATCACGATGAACAGCTATGACCGTCGTGGTCAGGTCTGGAAGCAATGGGAAGCGGGCTTCGACAACTTCTCCAAGCCAGATGGCCGGATGTGGAACTCGGAAGCGGGCGCCAAGGGCGGGATGTGGAGCTGGCTGTATGTGCATTCGCACGACATCCAGAGCGGCCGTATCACGTCCTTCCAGCACACGAAGAAAGTGGCCGGCGGTATCACCGACAGCCGCAACTTCGGTGCGGACGGGCACGAAGCGTACGACAAATATACGACGGAAGCGGCGATTCGCCGTTTGGGAACCTAACACCACTACGGTGTTTTTCAACCTCCGCGACAACCGTCGCGGAGGTTTCTACCAGCCCGCGATGAATCTATCCGCTCGCCTGCTATTGGCGACGCACTCGTCGACAATCGTTGTGAAAGCCGCTGGCGGTGAATCGTCAAGCGTCATCATTCGCGGCTAAAGCTCCACAAAATCTGTCTCTCGATTCATCGAAGGCCATGCGGCGAGTTACTCCACCGTCACAATCGGGCCACGCATCCCATCCACCACCTGACGATGATCCGGAAAGTGTTTCAGCATTTCCAGACACGATTGCCGCGCTGACGCGGGATCAGTGACTGGCATATCGCGCCGTGGTTTGCGGGGTGGTTTGCGCGGGTAGCGGCCCATTCCCGACAAGATACAAAACCACGACGTCGGGCTGTAACTCATGTGCGCGCTCTGGCGATTTATCTCGCTTAAAAGGTCGCCGCCGTTGTCCCACACCTCGAGAATTTGCGCGACCGAATCCGACATCGGCGTACTCTCGCGACATGCCACCCAGTACGGGGTGTCCGCGCGCGTATTCAATTTGTAATGCATAAAGACATAGTCTTTGATGCTGTCGAAAATCAGGTTGATTCGCTGATTAAACGTTGATTGATTGCGCGGCGTGAAATCACTGGCCTCGTACTGAGTTATAAAATTCTCGATAGTGTCTTGGACAATCATCAAGGCAGTTGCCTCCAGTGGCTCAATGAAGCCCTGGGCCAAGCCAATCGCCAGGCAGTTCTTCTCCCACGCCTTTTCCAAACGGCCGACACGCATTTTGAGATGCCGCGCTTCGGTTTGGTCGGCATCGTTCAAGCGTAGATGCGCCCGGAGTTCGCGTTCCGCGGTGTCGGCGTCAATATGTTCCGACGAATAGACGTAACCGTTGCCGATTCGATTAGTGAGTGGAATCTTCCAGACCCAACCAAATTTGAGCGCGGTGGAGAGGGTTTCGGAGCGCAACACCGCGGGATCCGGATGCGGTGTTGGCAGCGCCACCGCGCGATCGTTAAACAGATAGTCTCTATAGGACTTGAACGGCACTTGCAGCGTCTTGCAGATCAAAACGCTGGCGAAGCCCGAGCAATCGATAAAAAAATCAGCCGCAACGAAGCCATGTCGAGCGGTTTCTACTCCCGTGATTTCACCGGATTCTGCTTGTTTTACGGCGGTGACGGTATCAACGAGATGCTTGACGCCCAGGCTAAGCGAACGAGTTTTAAGAAAATCGCCGATCAAACGCGCGTCAAAATGAAAGGCATAGTCGGTCACGTAATTCGACCCGGCATCCGGCAACGGGGCGCGTGAATTCTTGGCCAGGTAATTCGACAAAAAGAACGTATCGGGTAAGACGTGCGCATCGATATTGCGTTGACGCAGGAGCATGTTCTGATAGAGCGCGCGGATGTACTGGTCATCGCTCATCGAAAAGAACGGATGGTAATAACTTTCGAACCCCGGCCGCGTGGACCAGCCAGGGAAACGGATGCCGCATTTATACGTGCCGTTGCAATGCGGCATCCATTCGGCGTCAGCGATCCCGAGCTTTTGAAAGAACCTGCGCATTTTGGGCGTCGACCCTTCGCCAACGCCGATAATCCCAATCGCATCGGATTCGAGAAGCGTGATCTCGATATTGCGCCCGGCCCAGGCCTGAGCCAGGGAAATCGCCGACATCCACCCTGCGGTGCCGCCGCCCAGGATCAATATCCTCTGTGGGGGAGCAAGCGATGAGTCCATGAAAGGGTCCTAAAGTTAGAGTGAAAATAAAGCCGGCGCGTAGTGCGCCATGTCGAATCCTACAGCGTATAGCGGCGTGATTTTCGCGATTTATTCACCGCAGCGCAGCAAGTTTCAACAGTGGTTTCGGCGCTTGCTCATCGGTACCAAGTAAGATTAAATCGTACCGCTGTCGCGACGATTCTCGAGCCACTGAAGACTCAGTCTCCGCCGCCTGCATTCGAAACAATTCCCAGTGTGAGTTCAGGTGATCGCGGAGAGCGTTCAAACGCCGCAGCGAGACGCCTTATTCTGGGATTCCAACAACGGTCGGCGCTACGTGCAGACTTCGGCACAAGGATATCGCGCACGTTTGATAAGGGGGAGCCGCGGCATGGGATTCCTGGTCAATATCGACAATGGTGGCACTTTTACCGACGTCTGTATCAGTGATGGCGAGCGTTTGGTCCATGCCAAATCGATCACCACGCCACATGATCTCACGCAATGCTTTATCGAAGCGCTCAAGCGCGGTTCGCAGGAACTTTTTGGCGAAGAAGATCTCGCGCGCCTGATTCGTGAAACCGAATGTTTGCGTTACTCGACCACCTCGGGCACCAATGCCGTGGTCGAACACAAAGGGACTCCGGTGGCCTTGCTGGTCGAAGCCGGCGCCGAAGACACGGTATATGGCGCCATCAAACAATTCGGCGCCGCCGCGTTGTGGAAAGCAATGGCGCCTTCGCCGCCGATGGGCATCAACGTCACCAAGACCAATGAAATTGATGGCCACGAACTCACGCAGATTATCAATAATATGCTCTCGGTCGGGGCCCAGCGTTTGGTGGTGTGTTTGAAAAGCGCCGCCGCCGAACAGGCCGTTAAATCGGCGTTGCTCGATCGCTATCCGCGCCACCTATTGGGTGCGATCCCATTCTTGATTTCGACCGAACTCGTCGACGACCTGGATTTGCCGCGCCGCGTAGCGACCGCGGTGATCAATTCGTATCTTCATCCCGGCATGGAACATTTTTTATACAGCGCCGAAAACGTGTGTAAAAGCCAGCATCTGAAGCGCCCTCTGCTGATCTTCCGCAATGATGGCGACTCAGCGCGAGTGGCCAAAACCACGGCGATTAAGACCTGGGGTTCGGGCCCACGCGGTGGCTTGGAAGGAGCGCTGGCCTACGCCAAGTTGTATGACTTGAGCACGGTGGTCGCGATGGATATCGGTGGGACCACCACCGATGTGTCGGTGATTAAGGACAAAACAGTCTCGTTACTGCCGTACGGTGC
>JAYUEZ010000475.1:0-3528 GCA_043738965.1 Gammaproteobacteria bacterium | reverse complement strand
GCCATGCGATGTTTCGGGCGCAGCCCCATGATCGGACGGCGATACGAGGAGTAGCAGACGCCCGCGCCATCGCGATGATGATCGTAGCTGGAACGACCCCATTCGGGATGTGCGCCGAGCAGATAATCGCAGTCGTGCAAGACCAGCGGATGCCCGGTGACGATTTCAACGCCGGGTGAATCAAGGACAAAGCGCTCGTTGGCGTAGGCGAGATAACTCGCGGTCGGCATCAGCATCGCGACTTTGGCGGTGGGCGTTGCCGGTCGCACGAAAAATGTCAGGTGATCTTCGACGTTGCCGGCGCGTAGCCGTAACGCGTAAACGCCGCTTTGTAAATCTGACGGCACGGTCCATTCCAGGCTCGCTCGCCAGCGGCAGTCGATGATGGCGTCATCGTTGAAATAAATTCCGCCGTATTGTTCGGGTGCGAGGCGGAAACAATCATCGCGTCCGCGCCAGTTGTAGCCGGTCATCGCGCGTACCGGACGGTTGTACCCGAGACCATGCCAGCCGTGAGGTCCCGTATCGAGCAGTTGATCGCCGATGCCAGTAGCGGTGTACCCAACGCTCGTATCCCACCGTGCGAGACGGCCATCGGGCGGCGGCTCGCCGCCGGCGCAGAGGGCCTCGAGTTCGGTTGGCGTTAAAGCACGTCCTTGGAGGCCGGCGCGATCAATCTTGCCGTTGTAAAGGCCATCAACGCAGTTATGGGCGCCATTTAGCGCATGATATCCGGCGAAGATCACACTGCGCGCGCAAGCCTGCGGCGCGATCGCGACACGGGTCGTCACGCGGCAGGTGTGATCGAGCGGGACGATGGGCGAGAGTAAGGAGTTGTACGCGTTAACTACCGGCGTCTGAACTAGCATGACAGTACCGGTGTTCGGGGTGAACGTGGCGGCGACGAAATACCACATCTTGGCCAGCAGCGGCTTATCGGCGGCTATTTCGACCGATTCCACGCCATTGCCAAGCCATAACGCGAGTCGGCCTTGGTCATTAACCCCAAGCGCGAAGCCGCGGTTTTCCGGCGCAGACCACTGCGTGATGATCCCTTGGCGCCCTTTGTGCGGCGTCGTCGGCCAAATAAATGCGTACACCGAAAAGCCATGATCGAGGGTGATTTTGCCGCTCGCATCAGGGACTTCGATGAAGCTACCCGCTTGCGTGAATTGAGGTTCCACCTTCACGCGCGTATTGCAGGTCGCGCTGACTTCCTTTTCGATGAAACCGGGACCAGCTGGATGCTCATCGCCATGGATCAGGCGGACGAGTTGCGCCTCTGCCTCGGTCACGCCTTCGCCGCTGATCATAAAGCGCTGGGTCATGCCGGCTTTTAGACCGAGCTTTTCGCAGTAGCCAGTGAGATAGGGCGTAATCATCGAGTGCTCCTCAAGTGGCCAGCAAATCTTCGAGATGTTTTAGAAAGACCGCGTGATAGGCCTCCGCTTCGCTGCGATAAATCATCGGATCGATGGGTTGCGCTGGCGCGCCGCTCGCGACTGGCAGGCGAATGATCTGCCAGTCGTGCATCGGGACCCGCGAATACAGCCCATAAGTGGGTGGCCGACTCAGATAATTTTTCACGCGCTCCAAGGCGTCGCTAGTCTGGCCCAGCGGTCGTAGGCGATGCTCTTCGATCAGCGCGGGGGTGATCAAGGACTTGATCTGGACCTTTAACGCGGCCGTGAATCGAGCGTATACCAGATGCTGTTTATCAGGTGCGGGGCTGGCGCTCACGGGGTCCTCCGAAGGTTGATGGCGCAGCTTAAGAGTATAGGCGTGATGCGATAAAGGGGTATCTGATTCCGAATCTTCTATACGTTGCGTACACAATCTCCTCTGCTCGGCGGCGACAGCATGGTGCTCAGATGGCCGTTTAGGATTTAGTTTGAATTACGTCTATTGCGATGCCGGGAAAACGTTCCAGCCGGCGATCGTTGGTGAGGAATCGATCGCAACCGTTGGTGACAGATGCGGCGAGGTGGATGGAATCGGGTGTTTTGAAGCCGTATCGCGCCCTGATGTCTGTCGCCAGATCGAGCACCCGGTGAGTTAAGAGAAACTCATTCGTTAAGCGCTTCCTCGAAAAAACGATCATAGTCCCCGAGTAGATCTGCGTCGTTATCGCGGAGGGGCTTTACGCGACACTCCCTACGCGTCAGGTCGCTAGCGACGAGTACGGCGTCGGTTGCGGTTAAACGTTCATCGACGAGGGAAGAAAATCCGGGAGATTGTTCGACGGCTTAGATGACGGGCGCGGGATCTAGATAGATACGCACTATGGGTCCCAACTCGCTCATTCATGTCGTAGGTACTCATCTACCGCATCTCGGGATTTCGGCTGGTGGTTTCGCCGAACTTGGCGCTCACGGATCACCTTCATGACGTCGCGGTAAGGCCGTTGACTTAATGACGGGAGAAGCTCGACCCGCACCCGCACCCGTTCTGGCGGCAGCGGCAGATCTTCATCTAAGGTCGCCGTGTGCGCATCCGTCATTCGTCCGGTCACGATATAAGAATTATGCATGAACGCTTCTCGTCGCAAATCGCGTATAGGAAACATAACCGCCCTGTGCCGAGAAATCGAGCGTCGTCGGGGTTGAATTCGAACGCGCTCAGCAGGAACGGGCGCCGTGAACGGCGGCCGTTGGCGCTATTCACCGAATTCGAGAAAGGTGCGATCAAAAGAAATTGCTTTTGAAATAAATTTCTAAATGATGGGTGTCCCTAATTTCCCCCTAATTTCCCCAACGATCTCACGCAACGTGGCGTCCTAGCGCAGCGGCCGTGTTAATCGAGGCCGACCCTAAGGCAGGAGTTCATCGACTATCAGTGGCGTCCGTGCGGGACCGACATAAACAGTTTCGCCCCGGCGCAAAACAAGCTGGATCTGGTAACTTCCAGACATCGGACGTTCATACGTTTCGAGCACCCCATCAACCAAATTGACGATCCAATAAATCGGAATGTCGTAGCGGGCATAGAGCGCGCACTTCGTGGTGCGATCATGAAGAAGACTTGAATCTGCGATCTCCACGACAAGCACCGAGGTTCGTGGATGTTTCAATATGAAATCGCGCGGCGCGCCAGTAACGACTGCGAGGTCGGGCTCTGGTTGCGAGGCGAGCCCTAACGCAAGCGGAGATTGCTGACGGAATACGTGACCAGTGCTGAAGGCCCGACGGAGCGCAATATCAACCAAGGTCAATGTGACTGCATGCAGTTCATTTTGCGGCACCATATCAATCACCTCGCCTTCGATTAACTCGACATGGTGGCCGGATTCAAACAAACCCGAACGCACCATGTGCTCGTACTCTTCTAAGCTCCAGCGGTGGGGCGCGATGATCGCATTCATGTCAGAAGCCTTTTCAATTACCCAGATTCTCGCGCGATTCGTTAGCCAACGCGGCACGACCTGATTGGTGGATCAAGCTTAGCCGAACTCCGCAGCAAGGTGTAGGCGCCGACCTCAATCGTAGGCGTTTTCATCGACACCGCTGAATCAGACAGCGGCTTGGCAGA
>JAYUEZ010000474.1:0-9324 GCA_043738965.1 Gammaproteobacteria bacterium | reverse complement strand
CAGCATGACGTAGCTCACCACCGGAATATTGTCGAGGGCAGTGATCATCCCCTGGCAGTACGGACAACGCGAGCGCGGGACCATTAGATTAAATGGCGCCGATGGTTCGCTGGCTTGAAGCACGGGAGAAATCAGCGATGAACAATCATTCCGCCATTGCCGGTCGAGCATGGCCGGCAGGCGGTGAATCACAACATTGAGAAAGCTGCCGACGATGAGGCCTAGCGCGCCGATGGCGAGTCCGAATAGCCCAGGCGAGTCGCTGAGCGCTTGCCATATCTCCATGTTAACGCGGCCCGCCGAGGCGCTGGCCGCAGCGCGCGTGAAGCAGTGAATTCAGACCACTTGACCCATCTTGAAGATTGGCAGGTACATGGCAATAACGAGCCCGCCAATGAGCACGCCGAGCACTGCCATGATGATCGGTTCCAACAAACTGGTTAGGGCTTCGACTGAGTCATCCACTTCTTGCTCGTACCAATCCGCTACTTTGCTAAGCATAGTGTCGAGCGCGCCAGATTCCTCGCCGATGGCGACCATTTGCACCACCATATTCGGAAACAGATTGGTGTCACGCATGCTCACTTGCAGCTGAGTGCCGGTCGCGATTTCGTCACGCATCTTCATGACACCATCGTAATACACGATGTTGCCGCAGGCGCCAGCCACCGACGTCATCGCCTCGACCAGCGGCGTCCCGGCCGCAAACATTGTCGCCAAGGTCCGAGCAAAGCGCGCAATCGCCGATTTGGTCAGAATATCGCCGACGATTGGAATTTTGAGTGCGATGCGATCCATGTAGTGAGCAAATTTCAGCGAGCGCTTTTTGAGCTGAAAGATACCGATGACGGCGCCGACGACTCCTCCAATCAAAATGTACCAATAGTTTTGAAACCAGTTCGACATATTGATGACTACCTGGGTCAAGGCTGGTAAATCGGCGCCAAAGCCCTTGAACAGATCTTCAAACTGCGGAATCACGTAGATCATCAAAATGCAGGTAATGATGAACGCGACCACCACGACCGCGACCGGATAGAAGAGCGCGCCCTTAATCTTTGATTTCAGCGCCTCGGTTTTTTCCATGTAGGTTGCGAGTTTGTGCAGAATTTCTTCGAGGATCCCCGCGTGCTCGCCAGCGGTGACGAGGTTCACATAAAGCTCGTTAAATTGATTGGGGTGCTTGCCGAGCGATTCCGCCAATGCGCCGCCCGCTTCAATGTCGCCCTTGATCGTCATAATCAAGTTTTGCATGGCTTTGTTTTCATGACCGCGGCCAACAATTTCAAAGGACTGCACGAGTGGCACGCCGGAGGACATCATGGTCGCGAGTTGGCGGCTAAAGACCGTTATATCTTTGGTTGTAATCTTGCCGCCACCGGCGCCAAAGAGAGGTTTTGATTTCTTTTTAACTTTGAGTGGGTTGACACCTTGGCGGCGTAGGGTGGCTTTGATTAGGGCATCATTCTGTCCCGACATCTCACCTTTGACGCGTTTACCCGATTTATCGATCCCTTCCCAGACGTACATGTCGGACTTGATAGCGGCGGTCTGTGCCATGCTTTACTCCACGGTAACGCGATTGATTTCGGCTAAGCTTGTGACACCGCGGCGGGCTTTCTGGAGCCCCGACTTGCGAATATCCCAGATCCCCTCGCGGCCGGCTTGGTCGGCAAGTTGTACCGCATTTGAACCTTCCATGATCAGGCGTTTCATCGCATCCGTGATCGGCATCACCTGATAAATGCCGACGCGCCCCTTGTAACCGCTGGGGCACTCCGTGCCGCCGTTACCGGGACCATAGAGCTTGACGCCTTCATCGATATCTTCTTGCGTGTAGCCTTCCGCGAGCAGCCCATCGGGCGGCAGATCCATCGGCACCCGATAATCGGGGTGGAGGCGGCGGGCGAGGCGTTGCGCGGTGATGAGGTTAATCGTGGTCGCCACCGCAAACGGTGGCACGCCCATGTCTTGCAAACGGGTGATGGTTTGCGGGCCATCATTGGTGTGTAAGGTCGACATCACCATGTGGCCAGTTTGTGCTGCCTTGACCGCGATTGAGCCGGTCTCGAGATCGCGAATTTCGCCAACCAGAATGATATCCGGGTCTTGGCGCAGGAAGGCCTTGAGCGCTTTGGAGAAAGTCATCCCGGTTTTTTCGTCGACCTGCACTTGGTTCACGCCCGGCAAATTAATTTCAACCGGATCTTCGGCGGTCGAAATATTGATGTCGTCGCGATTCAGGATATTGATCCCGGTATACAGCGACACCGTCTTGCCGCTCCCGGTGGGTCCGGTCACCAAGAACATCCCGTAGGGTTTATTGAGGTTCTTTAAGAACAGTTCTTTCTGGAAATCCTCGTAGCCCAGCTGATCGATATTAAGCTTGGCGGCGTCCGAGTCGAGGATACGCATCACCACTTTTTCACCGTATAGGGTGGGACAGGTACTTACTCGAAAATCGATGGATTTGGTCTTCGAGAGTTTGAGTTTGATGCGTCCATCTTGCGGTACACGTCGCTCCGACACATCAAGTCGTGACATGACTTTGATCCGTGCCGCGATCTTGAAGGCGAGGGCCAGTGGCGGTTTGGCAATTTCCGCGAGCATGCCGTCAATTCGCAGCCGCACTCGATAGAATTTTTCGTAGGGTTCGAAATGCAGGTCGGACGCGCCGCGCTTGATGGCATCGAGCAAGACTTTATTGACGAAGCGCACGACCGGCGCATCGTCGATTTCGGCGGAGGAGTCGGGCGTGGCCTCTTGTTCCTTGCCGATTTCGAGATCATCAAGATTCTCAAAGTCCGAATCTTCCATATTGCCAAGACTGGTATCCGCCGCTTCGAGCGATTTTTCAATGGCGCGCGCGAGCTTGTTTTCTTCGACCAGCACCGGGTCAGTGTTGGCGCCGATATGGAATTTGATTTCGTCGAGGGCTTGCAAGTTTGTCGGGTCGGAGACCGCGATATAGACGCGATTTCCGCGTTTAAAGATCGGAAGGGCGTGATGCCGCTGGATGAGTTCCTCGCTCACCAGTTTTACTACTTCGGAGTCGATTTCGAGTGCTTCAATGTCGAGTAGCGGTACGCCAAATTCTTGCGCCGCGGCGTGCGCGACGACTTTGCTGTCCGCGAGTTTGTTATCGATCAGGTATTTAACGAACGGAATGCGATTTGCCAGCGCGTCTTGAAACGCCCGTACCGCAGCCTGCTCTTCGAGCAAACCATCGGCGACCAATTTTCGCGCGAGCCCGCCTAAGGACACTCGATTGCTGGTTACCGCCACCGTTTTTGCCTCGATTTTAGCCCGGACCGTGTCCGTCAAAATGGTAGATGAATCCTCGGTAAATAGCCACCGGAGCGACACATTTTCGCGCGGCACTGGCGCCGCTCGGGGCCGCGCCAGTGCCGCGCAACTTTCTATTTAGCGAACTCGAATTGGCCGTTTACCAAGCCAATTTTCACGGTGTCGCCGCGACTGAAACGCCCCTCCAACAGCGCCTGCGCGAGCGGGGTCTCGATCAAGGATTGGATGGCGCGCTTCAGTGGTCGGGCGCCGTAAACAGGATCGAAGCCAGCCTCGCCGAGTTTATCGACCGCGAGCGGTGGGATCTCCAGCCCGATTTGCTGCTCCGCCAAGCGTTGGCGCAGAAAGCCGAGTTGGACTTCGGCAATCGCCCGGATTTGTTCGCGGCGCAGACCGTGAAAGACCACGATCTCGTCGATTCGATTGACGAATTCGGGACGGAAACTCTGCCGTACCACCTCCAAGACGGTATCCCGCATGTGGGCATAGTCCGCGGCGTCACCCATGGCTTGAATCTGCTCCGAACCTAAGTTGGAAGTCATCACGATCACGGTATTCCGAAAATCAACTGTACGCCCATGTCCATCGGTCAGGCGTCCATCGTCGAGGACTTGCAGTAGGATGTTGAACACGTCCGGGTGCGCCTTCTCGATCTCGTCGAGCAGTAGTACCGAGTAAGGCTTGCGGCGTACCGTCTCGGTCAGGTAGCCACCTTCCTCATAACCCACGTAGCCTGGCGGGGCGCCGATTAACCGCGCGACCGCATGTTTTTCCATGTACTCAGACATGTCGATCCGGACCAACGCGTCTTCGGTGTCGAATAAAAATTGAGCGAGCGCCTTACAGAGCTCGGTCTTGCCGACGCCGGTTGGCCCCAAGAATAAAAACGAGCCGTTCGGGCGTTTGGGATCAGACAAGCCTGCACGTGAGCGACGAATCGCATTAGCGACGGCCGATACCGCCGCCGCCTGACCGACCACGCGATGGTGGAGCGCTTCTTCCATACGCAACAATTTAGCCCGCTCGCCTTCGAGCATTTTGGCGACCGGGATCCCGGTCCATTTGGAAACGACTTCCGCGATTTCTTCTTCCGTGACCTTGTTGCGTAACAGGGTTAAATGCTGTTCCGCGGCGCCAGCTTCGTGCAAGCGCTTTTCAAGTTCCGGAATATGACCGTACTGCAATTCGGACATTCGCGCTAAGTCGCCGGCGCGTTTCGCGTTCTCGAAATCGAGGCGGGCGCGTTCCAAATCGGCTTTGATTTGATGCACGCCACTCAGCGTCGCCTTCTCCGATTTCCAGACTTCTTCGAGATCGGCGGATTCTCGCCCAATGCTGGTGATCTGAGTTTCAAGATCAACCAGGCGCCGTTTGGACGCGTCATCAGTTTCCTTGCGCAAAGCTTCGCGCTCGATCTTGAGCTGGATAAGCTTGCGATCGAGACGATCCATCTCTTCGGGCTTCGAATCGATCTCGATACTGATGCGGCTAGCGGCTTCATCGATCAGGTCGATGGCCTTATCAGGTAGTTGCCGATCGGTGATGTAGCGATGCGAGAGTTGCGCGGCCGCGACAATCGCCGGATCGGTGATCTCGACGCCGTGATGGACCGCATACTTTTCTTTCAGTCCGCGCAATATCGCGATGGTGTCTTCGATCGACGGCTGATCGACCAAGACTTTCTGAAAGCGACGCTCGAGCGCCGCGTCCTTCTCGACATACTGCCGATATTCGTCCAAGGTCGTCGCGCCTATGCAATGCAATTCACCGCGCGCCAAAGCCGGTTTCAACATATTGCCGGCATCCATCGAACCTTCGGCCTTGCCGGCGCCAACCATGGTGTGCAGTTCGTCGATGAATAGAATTACCTGACCTTCTTGCTTTCCCAAGTCGGTCAGCACCGCCTTTAGCCGCTCTTCGAATTCGCCACGAAACTTGGAGCCCGCGATTAACGCCCCGAGATCAAGCGCTAACACCCGTTTATTTTTCAGCCCTTCCGGCACTTCGCCATTCACGATGCGCTGCGCCAGCCCTTCGACAATCGCGGTTTTGCCAACCCCGGGTTCACCGATCAACACAGGGTTGTTTTTCGTTCGGCGTTGCAGGACTTGAATAGTCCGCCGAATCTCCTCGTCGCGACCTATGACTGGATCGAGTTTGCCGGCCAGCGCACGCGCCGTGAGATCAATCGTAAATTTTGCCAAAGCTTGGCGATTTTCCTCGGCATTGGGGTCATTCACGGCTTCGCCGCCGCGCAGGTTTTCAATGGCCGAGGCAATGTTTTTTTCGCGCCCGCCGGCGCGTTGCAGGAGCCGCCCGAGTTCGCCGCTGTCTTGCATCGCCGCGAGCAAGAACAGTTCGCTCGACATAAAGCTGTCTTGCCGTTTCTGCGCCAGTTTGTCAGTGAGGTTCAGTAGCCGCACGAGGTCGTTCGACGGATGGACGTCACCCCCGGTGCCTTGAACCTTGGGCAAGCGCTCCAGAGCCTCGCCAAGACTTGTCCGCAGAGTGCCGACGTCGACACCGGCTTTGGCTAGAAGCGGGCGGACCGTGCTTCCCTCCTGGTCGAGTAGCGCGACCATGAGATGAAGAGGCTCGATAAATTGATTATCCAGGCCCAGCGCCCGACTTTGCGCGTCGGCCAGGGCGTGCTGGAATTTGGTCGTCATCTTGTCTGCGCGCATCGAAAATTGCTCCCTAAAGAGATTTTATTACCCTGTTAGATGGGGGCGGCGCCACACGCGATCAAGTTGGCGGTCGTTATTTGATCCAAATCAAGCTCGCCATGCGCCCAGTGATACCGTCACGGCGGTACGAAAAAAACCGTGCGGCGTCGCTCGCCGTGCAACCGTCAAAGCGTGTGATGAAATCGACGCCAGCGCGTTGCAATTGCGTGTCGGCCAAGCTCGCCAGATCAAATTTCCAGCGTACGCCGTGGGCGACAAAGTAGGGTTCGTAACTTTCGTCGGCGGATAAAAATTGATGGCGAACCTCGTCGCCGATTTCATAAGCGTGAGCACTGATGGCGGGACCAATCCACGCCAACCAGGTCTCGTTTGCTGTCGATAGGTGTTGGAGCACCGCCGGAATTATGCCGGTAAGCAGGCCGCGCCAACCGGCGTGGACTGCCGCGATACAAGTCCCGGTGGAATTGGTCAGCAAAATTGGCAAACAGTCGGCCGTTAGCACGGCGCACACACGCTGTCGTGCGCGCGAACACGCGGCGTCTGCCGTCAGTGGCGTCGTGTCGGTGACGCGGTCCGCGTCGAGCACCGTCGTCCCGTGGACCTGCGATAACCACAGCGGCAAACTGGGCAGTTCAAGTGTGGCGCTTAAGCGGCGCCGATTGGTGGCGACCGCAGTCTCATCGTCGCCGACATGAGTGGCCAAATTAAAACTCGCATAAGGCCCGTGTCCGACGCCCCCGATCCGGGTTGTGCACACCGCGCGAACCTGCGGTACAGCGGACCAAACCGGCGCGACGGTCTCGAGCAGTGACATTCGGCGCGCTACTTGATGCGTCGTAGATCATTCTGCAGCGCCCGCAACACGCGCTGCAGGTCTTGCGGTAGGTCGCTCGTCACCGTGCATGATTCGCCGGATATCGGATGTGTGAAAACTAGCCGGCTAGCGTGAAGGGCTTGACGTTGTAATGCACTCAGCGCGGCGACGAAGGCTGGTGTGGCCTCCGGCCGAATGCCGCGGCGCGTGCCATAAGTCGGGTCCCCGAGCAGCGGATAGCCCACGTACTGCATATGAACTCGAATTTGATGGGTGCGGCCGGTTTCGAGTACGACTTCGAGTTCGGTGTGCGCGCGAAAGCGTTTTCGCACGCGATAGTGCGTGACCGCGAGGCGACCTTTGGTGGTGACGCGCATGCGCGTACGTTGCACTCTATCGCGGCCAATCGCGGCCTCAACCGTCCCGCCGGCGACCACGACGCCATGCACGATCGCTACGTAAGTGCGATGAATCTCCCGGCGTGCCATTTGGGACGTGAGGGCCTGAAACGCGCCTGGCGTACGCGCTACCAATAACAGTCCCGAGGTCTGTTTATCGAGCCGATGAATCAGACCCGCGCGCGGCAACGCGGCGAGTTCGGGGAACCGATGCAGTAAGCCGTTGACCAAGGTATCGCGGGGGTTGCCAGCGCCTGGGTGAACCACGAGGCCCGCCGGTTTGTCCACCACCAAAAATTCGCGGTCTTCATGCGGCAGTCCGAACTCAAGCGCTTGAGCGATTAAATCCGCGCTTGCCGCGAGCGTCGCGGTCAGCTCGATCCGATCGCCCGTGTCGACGCGATCGCGAGGACGATAAACAGCACCGTTGACGCGCACCGCGCCGGCGTCGATCCAGGTTTTGAGGAGCGTCCGTGAATAATCGGTGAGGAGCTCCGCCAAGGCCGCATCCAACCGTGCACCGGCCACGGCGGGAGGAACGATTAGCGCGTGGTGACGGACCTCGGACATGCCGTTGAGTCTAACGCAAAAGTGTGGTGCTACCGGCGCACTCCCAGGGCCACCCAGGGTCATCCCATCAGAACTCCTTAGGGGTGAATAATAAATACTTGGCGAGATAGCCTTGATCCCAGCCTACCTTCATGCGTCGTTGCTCGACGCCTTTCTGCTCAGCGTCGCTGCGACACACCACCGCGTGCTGCCACCTGTTTCACCGATCGAGAGTTCGTACGGATGAGTCCACAGGGCGTCATCCGCCGATTAATGTCGTAATGTCGGATAACGCGGCTTCGCCGCTTATCCGACCTACCCCGCGCACGACTTTCTCAAGATCCCGGCCAGTAGAGACCAACAATGGCGCCGCCGACGACCAGCGCCCACGTCTCGAAGGCAAGCCGGAGCGGCAATGGCGCGGTGCGCAATTCCATGAAATCGAGAAACACCAAACGAACCTTGATGAAGGCGATTAGCACTACCGCGACGGTGGCATAGTTATGGTGGCTGCCAAAGCCGAATCCATGTCCAAATTCCCACGACACTGCGGTCGCGAGAATGAGGATGATCCACAGCGGCGTCACTTTGAGACTAAAAATCGATCGCATCGCGTTATTTCATCAGATACAGCAGCGCGAAAAGCACGATCCACAAGATATCCACCATGTGCCAGAAGCTCGCGCCACTTTCAAGAATGGTGATGTTCTTCGTCTGGAAATCTCCGGCGCGCGCGATGCTCATTAAATACGCGAGCACACCCATGCCAATCAGCACATGCATCAAATGCAGACCGGTGAACATGTAGTAGTACATGTAAAAATCGTTGGTCGTCAGCATGATGCCTGCGTGAATTTTTTCGCGGTACTCGAAAAATTTGATGAGCACAAAACCGAGGCCGCACAACAACGCGAGACTAAAAAATCTTGAACAGAATTTCTTGGCGTGCGCACGCGCCGAATGAATAGCTAGCGCCACAAACCAAGAACTGGTCAGCATCAGTAGGGTATTGATCGCGCCAAAGCGCTGGTTCAACGCGCTCTGCGAATGCACGAACAGCGGAACGTCTTGCCGTCGATAGTAAACAAACACCACAAAGAACGCGGCGAACATCAACATGTCGCCCAGGATAAACACCCACACACCGAGTTCGCCAGGCAAGTGGGTTCGTGCCCCCGAAGGGGCGTCAGTGGAAGCGGCCATACTCGACGACTAAGAGGTGTTAAGCCGTCCGCGCTTGGTCGAGGATGCCTTTACGCAAAAACACGAACATCACGAGATACCACCCCAGGAACACAAGCAACGGGACCCAGAACGCAAACAACCCGTCCCACGCAAAGGGTCCCTTTTTAAAGAAGGTGAGTAATCCACCCGGCACGAATAGGATCGCCACCCACAAGGTGAAGAACCCCACCCAGCGTGGGAACACCGGGGCCACATTCTTATCACCCAGAATGGCGAACCCGATGGCGAAGTTCTGCACGATGAACGAGGCGAATGGCATTAAAAAGACAATCCAGCCCAAATCATTGAGCAACAATATCAGCGCCGCATCGCGTTCGGGCCGGAA
>JAYUEZ010000473.1:0-3532 GCA_043738965.1 Gammaproteobacteria bacterium | reverse complement strand
GCGTCGGGACCTAAATGCAGACTTTGGCGCAGATCCTGATGCGGCAAGCCCGGTTGAAATCGCGATACGTCAACACCGGGATTAATCACCGTCACCTTTGATGCGTTCACACCCATGCACCGCAGCTCCTCGGCCGTGTAATCGCTGTTCGCGATCACCCGATCCGCATGCCGCAGGACAAATCGCATCACTCGGTATTTTGCACCGGCGCCCCAGGTGGTCAGTTCTTCGCCATGTGCGTAGATAATCACCGGCAGGCGCGTGAGGACACTCACCATCCAAGCCACGAATCCTTCCGGCAACGCGCGCCCGGCATGAATCGCCTGGAAGCGCTGGAAGAGAACAAGGCTTAACGACTTCGCGATGAAGGCAAGGTACATGAGCAAGGACTCGGGCCGGACCCAAGATCGCCGTCGCAAATTCAGGCGATGGATGGAATTTACATGCACGCTGTCGACATCGTGCGATCCCGGCACTTCGGCGGTGACGATATGAAGCTCCTTGCCCCCTAGGCGCGGGTATACCGCCGAGAACCAAACGGCCGTGCCGCCCTTGGTCGGCAGAAACAGTTCGGTCAGGACTAACAGGCGCAAGGGTTAACCGCGGACAATGCTGAGCAGATCGCGCACGCTGGCGAGACTCGGGGATTCAATCAACGAGGGTAGGACTGCGCGTATCGCGTCCGCTCGGCGCCCGTCCTTATGCAGGGCATAGGCGAGATTTAGACGCCCGATCCTAACTCGGGTATTCACCCCTCGACGCACGGCTGGCGAAAATGCCGGAGCGAGGCGTTTAAGCGCCTTGAGTGTGCGCACGTTCTCGTATTGAGCGGCAACGGGATCGCGGCGCGTCGCGCTGTTGTTGTGCACCACATAGACCGCGAGCGGTCTGCAGATCACGCCGACACGTCGGCTACGCGCGACAAGTCGAGTAAGAAAATGAACGTCCTCGCATACTTTGAAACCGAGTGGATAACCGCCGATGCGATCAAAGCTAGCCTTCGGCAAACTCAGCGTATGGGTGTCCCCAAAATGATCGGAAACAAACGCTTCAAACAGATCAACTTCCATTACCGCGCGATCGTCAGCTTTCGCATGGTTGAGCAGGCTGCGACCGGCCGCATGCTGTTCGAGAGAACGACCGATCAATTCGCCGTTCGCATCTTGGTACTCATAGTCAGCGGTCAAGAAATCCAGTTCCGGATCTTCACTAATCCATTGCAAGTGCGCTTTGATTCGGTCAGGAAAATACCAATCATCGGCGTCGAGAAAGGCCAACCAACTGCCGGTCGCCGCGCGCGCGCCGTAGTTCCGAGCGGCCGACACGCCCTGATTACGCTCGAAGCGTAGCGATCTGATTTTGCCGCCGTAAGCTTTTGCGATCTCCGGCGTATCGTCGGATGAGGCGTCGTCGACCACGATAATCTCATGCGCCGGAGCGGATTGGTTTAGCACCGAATCGATTGCCCTGGCGAGCGTACGCGCACCGTTAAATACCGGAATGATGACCGAGAACGTGGGCAACGCGGCGGCGTTCATAGGCGTTGCAGCAGCAGCAACGGTAGGATCAGGCCGCTCAGCATTGCGACTCTCCGAAAATCCCGCAAGTCCAGCGCGCGCCAAGCCCAAGCGCTCAGGCGCCCTACCAATCCGCACTCGATCCACCGCGGGTCTTGAGTTCGAATATGATTAGCCAGCGCTTCCGTAGACATGAATCGTAGATCGGGCCAGCGCGCGAGGATCGTCTCAAGCGCATGCGCAAGCACATCGTAGGATGTCGCGAGTGCATTCGGTCCACAAAAATTGAAGCGATGCATCTCGGCGAGCGCCGGGCGTCCGCGTTTGATCTTCTCGGCTAGCGCTTCAAGCAGACCCGCTTCGGTGTGTCCCAGCGCCGGCTCAAAGTAAATGTCGCGCACCACAAACAAGATCCCGGAGTCACCGCGATCGCCATTTAGCATCATGCGATCGGCCGCGACTAACCGGCCATCCGCGCCGCGGCCAAGGTAGCGTGCACCTGGGGTCACCAGGGTTTGTATCCCCGCGTTTGCCAACGCCGTCTCCACGGCCTCGGTCCACACAAAGGTCGTCGGCACCGCAACCGTCGGCGGAGCGCCGAAAATCGATGTCCAGTGTTTTATTTCATTCGCCACCGCGGCCTTCACGTCGGCCTCATCCAAAGTAAGGCTCGGCAGGGTGCTGACGTCTATCCAGCGTGATTGGACTGCCGCGGGCAATGCTTCCGTCCAACCCAAACCAGGCTGGGCTAGCCACGCGTGCACTTGCGTGTTCGTCATCGCCAGCCTCATCAGTGTATCCGGCCAGTAATGGGCGGCGCCGTGCAATTGCGGCGCGAACACGCCAGCACTGATCCCGGCTTTGATATTCTTTAGGACGGCGACTAACGGTGGAGACTCGAGACTAGCTGCAATATACCGGATCGATTCTTCGACTCGCATCGCATCCCGGTCCGCGACTTCCAGCACGATACCGAGCGTCACCACCGGCTTCTCTTGATGTCGGTTCCTGAACTTATCGAGCAAGGTCGTCAGCGCCGTCAGCGCGTCGGCTTGCGCGGTCGGACCCGCGCCCCAATCATCGCTCTCCAGGATCAGGATCGGACATGAAAACGTCGGTTCACGCCAACGGGCCCACAAGGGACGCGCGAAACAAGCGAGAACCGCGAGCCAAATCATGGCGAGCACGCATGCCGGAATCAAACCGCTGCATACCCCATCTCGTGCGCGATCGCCGCGACTTGCGGCAGGGCACGCGCGACTCTGTCACGATGCGCGCCATCCTTCCACTTATCCAAACGGATCTCAGAGAACGCGTTGTAAGGGATCCCCAATACTTTTGCACAATGTGCTTCCAACCTTGGGTCAAAGCGAAGCCCACATGCGATAAATATGCTTCGAAACGTGGCTACCGGATCGACCAGGAACTCTTCGTACTTCGCTTCAACCCACTGCGGCGCTGGAACACGAGTCCGTGCGTCGAGAATTGCACGATTGATAGTGCGATATTGAAACGCGCAAATATCCTCGAGCGGCCGATTAAGATACTCCCGCCAACCGTCGGCTAAAAAAAAGCACCAATGCTTATATCGATTTTCGATTGCCACGGTAGCGGGAAGCTGATCTGACCAGGTGGCGAATTCCTCGGGCTTGCCCCAACCTTCGATTAAGGAATTGAGATTGTCACCCGGGCTACGCTTGATGTAGACGAACACCGCATCCGGGAATAGCCGCGCAAGATAGTCGACGCACAATCCATTTTGATTATTCTTATCCACCCAACGCGATGACCCCGTCCACGTGTAAAAGTATTTGCTAACAAAATCGCGATCCCGATCGCTCGCGTCGGCGGCGGTAAGACCATGGGTGTTCCAGTTCTTTTCGGCCAACGGATGCAGATCGATCCAGAAGTCGTGGGTTTCCCGCTGCAAGCTCCCCAACTCTTGTGATTCCGATAATGTCTTGTAGAGCAGCGTCGTTCCCGCGCGCGAACACCCCAACACGAATATCGGCCGC
>JAYUEZ010000472.1:0-9327 GCA_043738965.1 Gammaproteobacteria bacterium | reverse complement strand
CGTATGTCCTGCTCGTGGGCGACAACGCCTATAAGTTCAAAAAGCCGCTAAACCTGGGATTTCTCGATTTCAGCACGCTTGCGCTTCGCCATGACTACTGCGCACGCGAAGTCGCGTTGAATCGCCGCTATACACCGACGCTTTACCGGGGCGTGTTGGCGCTGGTTCGCGGGCCACAGGGCCTCTCCTTCGACACTCCCGGTGACCCGCTGGATTACGCCGTCTGGATGCAGCGCTTTCCGGATGGTGAGCGACTGGATCAGCTACTCGACAGAGGTGCAGTCGACACGAGCACCTTCGCGGTGCTTGGCCACGCGATCGGCGAGATGCACCTGCATGCGCCGCAGGCGCCGACTGACCGCGATTACGGCAGCGCAGACCTCGCTCGCACCCAGATGGTGGCTGGGATCGACGCGCTGCGCGACGTGGCGCCGGTGGCTTCTCAGGTCTTAGACCGTTATCGGAATGCGATCGCGGCGAGCAGTGGGTTATTGGTCGCCCGCCAGCGCGACGGATTCATTCGCGATTGCCACGGCGATCTGCATCTGTCGAATATCGTACGTCTCAAAGATCGCTTGGCACCATTCGACTGCCTCGAGTTCAACGATGAACTCCGCTTTATCGACACCATGAGTGATTTCGCCTTTCTCAAAATGGACCTCGAGCTGCGCAAGGCGACGGAGTATTCGAACACGCTTCTGAACGCCTATCTCACAGCATGTGGCGATTACGGCGGACTAGCCTTGCTTCGCGTGTATTGTGCCTACCGCTCGATCGTACGTGCCATGGTCGCCAACTTGGCCAGTCGCTCGCTGTCCAAACCGGCGCGCGCCGATGCACTAGCACGCAGCGCGCGCCATCTACAACTCACCGAGGATTACCTTAAACCGCCACCGACCCCCACCCTGCTTATCACGCACGGAGTCTCCGCCAGCGGAAAATCCTGGCGCAGTCGGCGCATCGTCGCGCACTACGGCTACATACACCTGCGATCTGACATTGAACGTCGGCGTCTCGTGGGACTCACCGAAAGCGCCCCCAGCCATAGCCCCTTGAACGCCGGCATGTATGACGCTCGGCAAACCGAATTCACCTATCTGCGTCTCAGCATGCTCGCAGCAGTGGTGCTGCGTGCCGGGTATTCGGTGATCGTCGATGCGACGTTCCTAACGGCGAGACAGCGTGCAGCCTTCCGCCAACTCGCGCACGAGCGAAATATCCCGTTTGGGATCCTCGCCTGCGCGGCGCCGGAACCGGTGCTCCGCGCGCGCATCGAGGCCCGTCGCGTGGCGGCTACGGATCCGTCGGAGGCAACTCAGGAAGTCCTCGCACGGCAACTTGCAACGTGCGAGCCACTCAATGCCCTCGAACAGGAAGCAGTATTCGATGAAAGGCAGAGCTCACTCGAAACGGAAACACATGGAGGACAAGATGGTGACAGCGGAACAGCACTCAGTAGCCAGAGATTCGAACGCCGCGACTGATTTCGATCCCGCCACGGGTCGCTGTGGGCGATTCGTTCTCGACGAGGACGGGATGATTGTCGGCTGCGATCGCAACGCGGGACCGCGCCGATGATTGATACGGATCAAGGCCGTTAAAGCGCTGCTGTGTAGACTGATCCGCGCCTGCCAATATAATCACACAAGGAGATATGCATGACGATTACTCCTAATTTTGGCACGGAGGATCCGATGGCCTGCTGCGTTGGTTTAGTTGCCATACACAAGCCCACAGGGATCCCTATCGCACGCGTTCCCGCAAGCGCTATCCGTACTTTCCGCAATCATCGTACGCGTATCCGCGAATTTTCCTGGGCCCCGCTGCCCCAGACAATCTCCCTCGACGCAACATCCATAAATTCGAAGTACGAGGGAACGATCATGCACAACGTCATTTCATTTCCACCGATCGCCGCTAACTGCTCGACCTGCCGCTGGTCCGGGTTCTGCTTCGCCCGCGACCTCAATCCAGCCGCGCTCGCTGAACTCTCCCGCTACGTGATCCACAGCGGTCCAATTAAGCACGGCGATGCGCTGTTTCGGCAGGGCGACAAACTCCAAGCGCTCTATGTGGTCCGGGCTGGGTCAGTGAAGACCTATCTCGACAGCGACGATGGGTGCGAGCAGATAGTGGGGTTCCAACTCCCGGGCGATCTGGTCGGGTTTGATGCAATCGCGGAAAGCCGTCATCCGACCTCTGCCGTCGCCCTCGAAACCACCGCTTACTGCGCCATTCCCTATGAGCGCGTGACCGCACTGGCGAGCAAGTTTCCGGGCTTATGGTCGGGCGTGATGCGTGCGGCTGCGGCCCAAGTGATGGCGGGTGAAAATCACGTGTTAGTGGTTGGACAGAAATCCGCGCCTGCGCGGCTCGCGAAGTTCCTGTTGGGCCTGTCCGATGGCTTCAGGACGCGGGGCTGTTCCCGTACCGAATTCAACCTGAGCATGTCGCGCCAAGACATCGCGAACTACCTCGCCGTCGCGGTCGAGACCATCAGCCGACTCTTCACCGATCTACAGCGCCGCAAGGTGATTGCCGTTGACCGCCGGTTTGTGCAGATACTCTCGCTGCCGGCCTTGCAAGAACTCGCTTGCGACAGCGCGCTCCTCGGAGCCCGCACTGCTTGATTGTGAACCGTCGCACACAGGTGAGTGTCGCGCGGGAATCTCGCGCAACGATCGTGATTGTAAATGGCGACGAGACGGAGCGGGCTCGGCTCGCCAAGATCGCGGATGCGGCCGGTCATCGCGTCGTACTCGCATCCGCGCGCGAGGTGTTACAACACCTCGCGCCTCCTCTGCGTACTGTGCTCGTGATCGACAGCGATATCGACGTGAAGCCGCACCATAATCTCGACCTCATCGACGCACTGCACGAGCGGGGCGTCTATCTCCCGACCCTGGTCACGATCCCGCCGTATGGCATCACCGACGCCGTCGACGCGCTCCGCCGCAATGCCACCGACATCCTCGAGCAGCCGCTCGCATCGAGCCATTTCCTGCATTCGATCGATGCCGCTTTACAGAAGAGACACCGTCCCGGCGCGTAGTATCCGTGGTCTAGGGTCTGTCGGCGCGCCGCGGCCACGAGAGCCCGACATCGCGGCATCTTCGGGCTTTTCAGCAGAGAAGGCGCACACCAGCGTTGCGGTCCCTCCGGATGGACAACCAGGGCCGATCGATTCGAACTGATACTCCTTAGTCGTCTACAATTTTTGCCTCCAGCCCAAGGCGCAATAGCTGCTGCGCCAGTTGCGCCACCCCACGTGCTTTCATCTTTTCGAGGATATGCGCGCGATGGGCTTCCACCGTCCGCTCGCTGAGATTGAGATCGATGGCCAACACTTTGTTGGCCGCGCCGGACACGAGGCGCTGTGCGATCTCACGTTCGCGTGCGGTCAGGGTTTCGTAGCGTTGGCGCAATTCAGCCAACGCGTGCAGCTGTTTACGCTGATTAGCGTCGATCGCCAGCGCGTGGTTCACTCGGCGGATCAACTCGTCGTCATTGAAAGGCTTTTGCAGAAATTCCACCGCGCCGGCGCGCATGGCCGCCACCGCCATCGGGACGTCGCCGTGACCGGTGATGAAAATGACCGGTAGGCGCCAATCGCGTCGTTTCAACTCCCGTTGCAGATCAAGCCCACTCATGCGCGGCATGCGGACGTCTAACACCAAGCAGCCGCTTTGTGCTGGGTCATAGCCATCGAGGAAGCTGTACGCATCTTTAAAGGTCTGTGCATGCAGACCCACCGAGCGCAGCAAGAGCGCAACGCTATCACGCACCGCCTCTTCGTCATCGACAACGAACACCGTACCGGACGGAATTGGCTCACTTGTTTCATTTTCTGGCTGCATGGCGGCGCCCTACTCACTAACGATCGGCAACCGGATCACAAATTCGGCACCGCCCGTGCTGGCCCGACGGCAGCTGAGGTTACCGTCCATTGTCGATACGATCGATTTACAGATCGACAGTCCGAGCCCCATGCCGTGGGGTTTAGTCGTGAAGAAGGGTTCGAACAGACGCTCTTCCACCTCGGGTTTTAGGCCTGGGCCCGTGTCAGACACGACGATCTCAACATAGCCATCGGCCTGAACGGTGGTTGTGACCAGCACCGACTCACCCTGTGCAGCCTCTTTCATCGCCTCCAAGGCATTGCGGATCAGATTTAACACCACTTGCTGGAACTGCACGCCGTCGCCGCAAATTTGCGGTGACTTCGGATCGAGCGCCAATACCAGCGCGTGTTCGCTAAAGCGCAGCTCAAGCTCGATCAACCGCGAGACTTCTTGAATCAGCGCATTACAGTCCAACTGAACGCGTTCGACCTCACGTCTGCGTGTGAGCTTGCGTAGGCCGTGTATCACCTGCCCCGCGCGCACGGCCTGAGCGCTGATCTTCTCCAAAGTCTCCACTATTTCTTTCGGATCGGCGAGGCCGCTCTGCAGAAAGCGCTTTATAGCATTGGCATAGTTGGCGATGGCCGTGAGTGGTTGGTTCACTTCATGCGCGATGCCACTGACCATCTCGCCCAAGGTGCCAATCCGACCAACGTGCGCCAATTGCGCGCGCAGTTCTTCCGCTTCGTGTTCCGCGGCGAACAGCGCGCTGCGGTCAATGATCTGACTCACCATCAACCGGGGTTGGCTGTCGATATCGCACACGGCACCGGCGTAGATCATCGCGTGGATCTCCGCGCCGTCTCGCGCGCAGAACCGAACATCGCGTCGGAAGCTCTCACCGGTACGATAAAGCTTGTGGATATCTAAAAGTAACGATTTGCGATCATCTTCAGCAACCAACATCCGGACCAGATCTTCCTGCGACTGTCCAGCGAACGCCTCGATGGAATAACCGAGCAGTCTCTGGAAGGCGTGGTTCACGCGGACGAGACGTCCATCGATGTCGGTGATGGCGATTGCCGTCGGAGTGCTTTCAAGGATCAACCGGAGCTCTTCGCCGTTCTTGCGTAGCGTATCTTCCTGACGCTTACGTGCGGTGATGTCGCGAATGATACCGACAAAACCATGCTCGCTACCGCTCTTGAACTCGCCGACCGACAGCTCGATCGGGAACGTAGAGCCGTCGCGCCGCCGCGCAATGACTTCACGACCAGTGCCGATGATGTGTGGCTGCTCGGTGCTCAAATAACGTCGCAGGTATTGATCGTGTTCGTCGTAATAGGGGTTCGGCATTAGTATTTTGACATTTTCTCCCAGCACCTCCGTGACCACGTAGCCGAACAAGCGCTCGGCGGCTCGGTTAAAGCCGGTGATATGACCTGCGACATCGATCAGGATCATTCCATCGACGGCGGCGTCCAACAGCGCACTCAAGCGATCCTGTGACGGGTGTACGGCGGAAGTATGTTTTGAACCTGAGTCTCGCATCTCGGCTGTTCGGCGAGTCCATTCGGGGTAACGCCACTCTGTCCGAATACTGCCGCACCGGGTCTGCCGAGTAAAGGATGCGGTAGTGCGCGGTGCTGGTTCGCACTAGCAGCTTTATTTAGGGCTGGTGTGCAGCCCGCCGATGATCGATTTCAGTAAGGGCAACATCATTTTCGCGCCGCAACGCGAGCAGTTCTTCGTGCTGTGCTTGGGTCACGCTCGCCACAAAACATCCCTTCAGGCGACAAGCACAACGACGACCGCCACGCTGAGTTTATTTTTCTTGAATGGTGGATAGATAAGCTAAGATCGAGAAGATTCGCCCACGGACGATCGCTTCTTTGTTTTCTGGGTTAATTCCACGGGCTTTTGCCAGTTCCGCTCCCCACATCGGCATCGTGCGGCTGCGGTGTTCAGCAACCGCCTTACTCCCGCTGACGACTTCGTAAACGTCTAATAACTGTAGCGTGCCGCCGCTCTTTTTAGCGAGTTCGGTTAGGTTCGGGGTTTTGACTGTTTGTCCCTTTGCGTCAACCGTACCGCCCGTCGCGTCCGCGCCATGACACACGGCGCAGTGTTGCTGGTACTGTGCGCGCCCCGAATTGACGATGGCTTGATCAGGGCTTATTAGATCGATCGCGCTGACGGTCGTCGGTGCCCATTGAATTGCTGCAACGAAGGCGAGTGAAAGAATGCAAGTGCGCATAGTCGTTTCCTCCTTATGCTTACGATAGGCGTTTGTAAGCTGAGTTAGTCGTCAAACTCATGGTGGCTTTGGGCAGCTGTTGTCCGCGCCCGAATGAGGAAATGCTTGGCTGAATGCTTCAATAACCAATTCAGCCGCAGTCACGTGCATCTCCTCCGGGTGTTCGTCTAGGTATTTACGAACCACTGAACGCGCTTGATCGAGATCAATGTGGGCGTCATAGAAGGAAGTATCTCTGGACTTCCGTGGGATCGGCGGGCACCACAGGATCGGCACGAGCTTCTTGTACCCATATGACTCAAAGATTCCTCTGAACGCCGCCGCCGTTAGTGTGTGGGTCTCCACGACGGCGTCCAGATACGTTTTGCAGATGCGTAGCTCAGCTTCATGCTTCGATGAACACGCTGCTTTTAACGCAGCACCCTCCATGTCCGCATTGGCGGCATGAACATAAAGCAGGATTACTGCCGGGAAAAGAAATCGCTTTTTAAAAGAGTTCATGCGAAAAAGCGGAGCTGGCTTCTACGATCAGGTTCTGCCGCTGGTTCGATAACGATATTCGGCAGGTGTGTGATGTGATGGTTACGCTGCATGATTGCCTTGCGATTACGCTGCGGTCGGCAGCTTTTAGAGGTTGTATCTTGCTCAACCTCTCGGCGGTCCGTCATGATGCAGATCAATCATGGTTCACACATTGATAGAGAAGTACATCACGGCGAATCCGGATTCGATGTTGTCGTCCACGTGGTTAGATAGTTCACATTCCACTCCCATTTGTGAGATGCGGTTAACCGAGATCAACTGCTGAGATCAGGATGGGCGATATGGTCGCTACTCAAAATTTCGCTCTCTTGGCGAACATAAAGAGGACTAACATGGCCATGCAGCAAGATATCGCGCGTCTCGTCGAGACACTCAAGCGCGAACGCGACGAGCTCAACCTCCAATTGCATCTATTCAAGGCGGAAGCTAAAACGGATTGGACCGCGCTCGAAAGAAAATGGAAGCGGTTTCAACGCAAGGCCGAATCAGTGGGCACAAACGCGGGTCATGTCGCGGGGGGATGTGGGTGCTGCCGTAAGACTACTTGGGGAAGAAGTGCGGGGGGTTATCGGAAGATCCGCGATTCGCTTAGATCTGCCTGAGCTTCTGCAAGCGTTCCCAGGATTCAGAGTTCGTCGCGGGTGATAAATGACGCGCGAGCGCCATTCGACAGAGGCGCAGCAGGTCGCACCCCACGTGCCATCCGCGGCCCTCGTTTCCCACTTACAGTGGTTAACGTCACGATCGACCATAGGTGTCGCACGGTGTGGTGAGTGGGACTAGGTGTTCGATACGGTTGCACAACCGTTCGAGCTGGCGTCGCCGCCAATTCGCTAATTGTCCAAAATGGACGTTTATGCAATGTAAGGTCTGTGACCATCTCGGGACGGCGATTTCGCAGTGCAAGAGGCCGCGGCGCGGTGCGTACCCTTGTGAATGCTGTAAGTCGATACGCACAGATCATTCACCGGCAATCGCGCCTTTCTCTGTGTCGACGAACCCGCGAGATCGTGGACGTCCATCTCAGTCTTGCGGCACACAACTGCACGAATCGTGCATTTGCCACGCGCCCAATGTTAAGCCGCATCGCTCTTCTTTTCCGTGTTTTCGGGCTTACCAATTTGCTTCACTCGGGCCGCAACGCGCTCGATAGCGGCGTGCAATTCATCGAAGCGCTGGATCGCGTGTTCTCGCATGTCGTGCCAGGTGTCGGCGCTCAGGTCACGCAACGCCGTAAGTTTCTGCTGCGCGATCGCGCGCTTCTCGGCAAGGGCTGCAATCTGTTCGTGCAGTTCAGTGCTGAGTTTAGTGCGCGCGTTCTTCGTTGCGACAGTAAATTCTTCGATGCGTTGATCCCATTCGTGGAGTAAGCTTTCGAGTCGCCGAAGCAACGATTCTTTTTCGGCCGGGGTGTGGTTCTGGATGTCGCCTTGTTGCAAGAACAGCGCGTCAATTTCAGCCTCGGACTCCAGCCAATCTGTCCTGGGATCGCCACCGCAGAATCCGCGACATTCGGCACGATAATAGGCCGCCTCCGCGATCATCTGCTGGCGCTGCTCTGATAATAATAGTGTCGTGGTTTCTGATTTGATGGCCATGATGCATGAACTCTCCGTGGTTAGGTGAATACGAGCATTTCCTTCGTTAGTTATAGACTACTCTTCCGCAATTTCTCAAAGTTCGCCTTGACGCAAATCAAGGTCGATTCGCGTATCGGTTCGACCAACGCTGCTCAGTTCGTGTTATCTATTTGGCATTGTGAGGTGGCGCGAGGGTTGATCATACGTACGGATCCACGGTCGTAACGATCCCTCGGCGACACGGATCTTGCGCGCCGCTTGGCGAGAGCTCCGGTAAAGGCCCCGCTTGATAGAGATCAAGGGCGTCTTCGCGCGCTCGACTACGATTGATCAACCAGCGTGGCGAGGGACAGACGAGGCAACCCATGTATAAACATATTTTGATTCCGACCGACGGCTCCAAACTTTCCGCTAAAGCGGTTAAGACTGGGTTGATTTTAGCGAAACACCTGAATGCGCGAGTCACCGCCCTCCATGTGATACCGCCTTATACCCTGCCCTATTATGAGGGCATGATTATCTATGTTCCGCCCTCCGCGATGGACGCCAGAGCATACAAGCGGGCCACCGAGAAGACTGCCCGTGACCTATTGACTCACGTCACCGAGAAGGCCCGCGCGGTGGGTGTTAACTGTGGCAGTGCGTTCGTTACTGATCCGCAACCTTGGAATGCCGTACTTAAGTACGCGCGCGCAAAAAAATGTGATGTCGTGGTGATGGCCTCGCACGGGCGACACGGCTGGTCGGGCTTATTGCTCGGCAGCGAGACCACCAAGGTGCTGACTCATTCCAAAATCCCGGTGCTGGTGTGTCGTTGACGGGAACATCCCAATGTCCGAGCCGTGCTTAACCTTAGCCCAACGTCGATCGTCAAAGAGCCTTGTCGATGGGCGCATCGCTGCGTTGCAAGCCTAAATCACCACTGCGCTACGTCAGCCGGATGATCCCAATGTCATCCGACTAAGCAACCAGTTCGAGGCGACGGATGACGCGGCAGTCGCCGATCTCGAAATCGTCCCGCGCACTTGCAATAACACAATCACTCGCAAGAGAACCGAATGACTCAACAACCACAGGTCGCGTACTTTTCCATGGAGATCGGCCT
>JAYUEZ010000471.1:0-9335 GCA_043738965.1 Gammaproteobacteria bacterium | reverse complement strand
GCGGCCGAGCCACAGCGTGATTTCGCCGCTAAAAACGACATTCGGCCAGGTGAGACCGGGAATTGAGTCCACCGCCTGAAACAGGCGCGGGAAGCGTTCAAATTCCGACTGGTAGTCTTGTTGGCCACGCTCGACGATGAGATCGTAGGTATCACGGCTCGCTATAATATTGGCAGCGTCATAGCCGCTCGCGCCCAACACGCGCACCGCGTGGTAGTGCGTGAGTACTACATGCTTAATCGGTTTGTCGGTGACGGTTCTGATCTTGGCGATGACATCCTGGGCCATCACGGGTGTGGCCTGCGCATCCAATACCATCACGCAATCGTCGCCGATGATGACGCCGGTGTTTGGATCGCCCTCGGCCGTATAGGCATAAGCGTTATCAGCAAGTTTGGTGAAGGAGATCTGCTTGGGGGCTAGATCTCCCTTGGAGGCGAAGGCTTTATTCATTGGGATCCTTTCAACTAGTAATCATTCTTGTCGAAGTTACAGTGGGCGATTTGCATTGCCCACTCAAAATTCACATGCAGCACTTTAAACGATCGCGCGTCTGCGAGGCGCACTTTTTTACCCGGCAATTGCCGTCACTATTTGGTCGATAGCGCCAAATAGTGATTCGCCATTGGCTCCGAACATTTCGATCCGAACGCGATCGCCAAAGCGTAAAAATGCGGTGGTCGGCGCGCCGGTGCTCAATGTTTCTAGCATGCGTCGTTCGGCCACGCAGGCGGAGCCGCGGCTGCGATCATAGTTCGATACAGTGCCAGATCCGAGTATTGTCCCGGCGCCGAGCTTACGAGTTTTCGTCACATGCGCGATGAGATCGTGAAAGCTAAAGGTCATGTCCTCGCCGCACTCGGGCCGACCGAACAGCGCGCCGTTGATATGCGAGGTCAGCGGTAGATGGACTTTACCATCGCGCCACGCACCACCCAGTTCATCCGGCGTGATGGCGACCGGTGAAAACGCGGTGGAAGGTTTGCCATGGTAGAACCCGAATCCTTTCGCGAGTTCGTTCGGAATTAAATTGCGCAGTGACACATCATTGACCAGCATCAAGAGCACGATGTGAGGCGCGGCGTGCGCGGCATCGGTACCCAGCGGCACATCGTCGGTGATCACGGCGACTTCGCCTTCGAGATCGATGCCCTGTGCCTCACTCACCGCGAGAATGGGATCGGTCGCGCCGAGGAGATCATCCGATCCACCCTGATACACCAAGGGATCGGTCCAAAAACTCTCGGGCATTTCCGCGCCGCGCGCTTTGCGCACTAACTCAACATGATTCACGTAGGCGCTACCATCAACCCAGTGAAACGCGCGGGGTAGCGGTGCCGCTGCTTGTGCTGCATGGAAGGAGCGCGCGTCATTGAGCTCACGCCGGCAGAGCGCGTCGTAAATTGCGCGCAATGCATCAACCACTTCAGACCAGTGATCGAGCGCCTCCTGCAAGGTGCGTGCGATTTGCGGGACGGGAAGGCATTTCGTCAGTGTGCGATCGACGACTACCAACTGACCGTCACGCGTGGTTGATTTAAGACTCGCTAGTTTCAAGAGCAATCCAATTCGCTAATCAAGACGTCAGAATCTATACTCGTCGCACATCGACTATCAAGCAAGCCAATGAGCAAATTCGTTGAATTAACCTACCACTCCGGGTTCACTAACGAACATTGCAGCGAAGCGTTGACGGGCGCCTTACCGATCGGCCAGTTCTCTCCGCAGCAAGTGCCGTTCGGCCTGTACGCTGAGAAATTCAGCGCCACCGCCTTCACCGCGCCGCGCCACCAGAATCGCCGCACTTGGTTTTATCGCATCCGTCCGTCGGTACTGCACGGCGCGTTTTCGCCGTTGCCATCGCGATTATGGCGCACCGCGCCGCTCAATGAAGGGCCCGCGATTCCTGATCAATTGCGGTGGGACCCGTTGCCGATGCCAACGTCGCCCTGTGATTTCATCGATGGCATGGTGAGCATGGCGGCCACTGGCAATGCCGCGTTGCAGCTGGGGATGGCGGCGCAGGTTTATGCCGCGAATCAATCGATGGTAGACCGCTATTTCTATAATGCCGATGCGGAAATGTTGATCCTGCCGCAGCTCGGAAGCCTTTTATTGTTAACGGAGTGCGGGCAATTGTTAGTCGCCCCGGGCGAGATGGCGCTCATTCCTCGCGGCATGAAATTTCGGGTCGAGCTTCCAGATCAATCCGGTCGCGGGTACGTCTGCGAAAATTACGGCGCGTTGTTACGGCTTCCGGGGCGTGGACCCGTGGGCTCGGATGGTTTTGCGAATGATCGTGATTTTCTGGCGCCCCGCGCGTGGTTTGAGGATCGCGACGGCGAGTTTGAATTAGTCTGCAAATTCGGTGGGCATTTTTATCGCGCGACGCTTGATCACTCACCGCTCGATGTAGTGGGGTGGATCGGAACCGCCGCGCCGTATAAGTACGATCTGTCGCGCTTCAATGTCATTAACACAGTTAGTTTCGATCATCCGGACCCTTCGATTTTTACGGTGCTGACCGCGCCGTCCGATACGCCTGGCGTGGCCAATCTTGATTTCGTTATATTTCCGCCGCGGTGGCTGGTCGCCGAACACACGTTTCGGCCGCCGTGGTTTCACCGCAATGTCATGAGTGAATTCATGGGTCTCATCTATGGCAAGTATGACGCGAAGGAACGGGGTTTTGAGCCGGGTGGCGTGAGCCTGCATAACTGCATGTCCGCGCACGGGCCCGAACAAGCGGCATATGCCAAAGCAATCAGTTCAGCGCTAGTGCCAGCCAAGCTCGAAGCGACGCTCGCCTTTATGTTCGAATCGCGTTACATCATTCAGGCGACCCAACATGCACTTCAACTACCCACCCTGCAGACGGACTACCGTGCGTGTTGGGATGGATTGGCGCGGCAGTTTCAGCTGCCGGAATCGCGCTAGATAGCTCAATATTCACAGCACGTTGAGCGGAATTTTCAGATACACCGTGCCGTTGGCAGCCGCTGGTGGCAAACGCCCGGCGCGAATGTTGACTTGAATTGACGGGATGATGAGCAGCGGCATATCGAGGGTTTTATCGCGCGCCGTGCGCATCGCCACGAACGCCTCCTCCGAAATGCCGTCGTGCACATGAATATTGTCCGAGCGTTGCGCGGCCACCGTCGTCTCGCAGCTTGGCCCACGGGTCGCTGGCGGATAATCGTGACAGACAAACAACCGGGTCGCCGGTGGAAGATCAAGCAATCGTCGTATCGATTTATACAATGTGCGTGCGTCACCCCCGGGAAAATCGCAACGTGCGGTGCCGACATCCGGCATGAATAACGTATCGCCGACAAACAGCAAATCATCAAACAGAAAAGCCACGCACGCTGGCGTATGGCCCGGCACGAACAGCGTTTTTCCGACGATCGAGCCGATGGCAACCGTGGCCCCATCGTCGAATAGCGCGTCAAACTGCGAACCGTCGACGGCGAACGACGAGTCTAAATCGAAGATCTTTTTAAACGTCGCCTGGACCATGCCGATCCGCGACCCCACCCCGATTTTCCCACCGACGACAGAATTCAAATAGCTGGCGCCAGAGAGGTGATCGGCGTGGGCATGGGTTTCCAAGATCCACGCGACGGTGAGTTTTTTCTCGCGCACAAATTGGATAATGTTGTCGCAACCTTGACTGCGCGTGCGTCCGGCCTTGTGATCGTATTCAAGGACTGGATCGAGAATGGCTGCCGTACCACCGCCAGCGTCGAAGACCACATAGGTGAACGTCGAGGTGCCGCTATCGAAAAATTCTTTTACTTGAGCTGGCATCGTGAAGGCTCCGCGTGGCACTTGAGTGGTATGAATAACATTATATTAGAATATATAATGTTATTCAGTCATCAATTCATTGTCGTTAATCATGGAAACTGCCTATACGCGCCGCATGCGCCGGGGCGCGAATGAAGCCGCCGGGGTTCTGCGCGTGTTGGCGAACGAAGCGCGCCTCTTGCTGGTCTGCCAATTAACCGAAAAAGAACATTGCGTGAGTGACCTTGAGGCGGTGCTCGGAATTCACCAGCCCACACTCTCGCAACAACTCGGTATCTTGCGCAAAGTCGGTCTAATTACCGCGCGCCGCGAGGGGAAACGCATCTACTATCGGGTTACCGACCGACGCCTGAAGAACTTGTTGGATACGGTTCACGCCACATTCTGCGCCAAAGTCCCGCGAGGTTAATGAGGTTGATTAACTGGGAGCAATTTACGCCGTGGTCGTCGCTTGCTGGCGGCGCGCTAATCGGCGCGATGGTAGCCGGCATGACGCTATTTGAAATTATCCACCGCGGTTCGACATCTTGATCAATCGCTGGTTACGGTCGTACTCACCGACGCGCGCGGCGGGTGATCTGTCCGCGGCCTTGGTGGTGGTCATCATGTTGGTGCCGCAAGGCCTCGCCTATGCGCAGCTGGCTGGCGTGCCGCCGCAGACAGGACTCTATGCCAGCATTTTGCCGCTTGTGGCGTATGCGTTATTTGGTTCGAGCAGTACGCTCGCGGTGGGACCGGTGGCCGTTACATCGTTAATGACCGCGGCCGCCCTCGCTCAGTTAACGCCCGTCGGCAGCCCTGAATATGCGGTCTTGGCGGGGTGGCTTGCGCTGCTATCGGGAGTCATGCTGTTTGTCGCTGGGATGCTGCGCCTCGGCTTTATCGCGAATCTGATGAGCGACTCGGTGGTGGTCGGATTTATCAGTGGGGCGTCGGTCTTGATCGTATTGGGTCAATTGAAATCACTATTCGGCATGCAGGGCGGCGGCCACACCGCGCTAGAGATCATGCGCTCGCTATATGCCGAGCGCGCCAGCGTCAACATGACCACCACGATAGTTGGCTCCGCCGCGCTAGGTATGCTCGTGATTTGCCAATATCGCCTCGGCGCGTTGCTGGTCAAATTAAAATTGAGCGTGGAACGTGCGAATCTCGTGGTGAAACTCGCGCCGCTCTTTATTGTCGTGGTCGCGACCACGGTTAGTGCGATGGGCAATCTCCACGCCGACCACGGGCTTGCGGTGGTCGGTCCGATCAGCGCCGCCCTTCCCGCATTTGGACTCCGCGCGCTTAAGCCCGACGAACTCAGCGCGTTGTTGATTCCAGCGTTGACGATTGGGTTGATTGGCTTTGTGGGTAGCGTATCCGCCGCGCAGTCCCTTGGATTTCGGCGCCACGAGCGGATTGCGCCGAACGACGAATTGCGGGGTTTAGGCGCCGCTAATATCGCCGCCGCATTGAGCGGCGGATTTCCAGTCACGGGTGGACTCTCGCGTTCCATCGTCAACTACAACGCGGGTGCTCAGACGCCCATCGCCGGCATCTATGCCGCGCTGCTAATGGCCTGTGTGTTGCTCGCGCTAACGGGATGGTTCGCGCCGTTGCCCACCACGGTGTTGGCCGCGACTATCATCGTTCCAGCAATTTCATTGATCGATCTATCACGGCTGGCGCATGCGTGGCGTTGCGCGCGTAGCGATGCCTGGGCATTAATTGGCACGGCGCTTGGCGTTATCGTCTGCGGCGTCGAAATTGGGATTGCGGTTGGCATCGCAATATCTATTGGCAATGTCCTTTGGCAGGTGAGCCGGCCGCACATTGCAAAACTGGGGCGTGTCCCTGGCACCGAGCAATATCTCAATGTTGATCGCGCCGAGGTTGAAACCAACCCCGCGGTGCTGATTTTGCGAATCGACGAAAATATATTTTTTGCCAATGTGCGTGCCGTTGAAGACCGCATTTTGGCCGCGTTAACTGAACATCCCGCCGTCGCGGATTTAGTGTTGGATTTGTCTGCGGTGAACTTTATTGACTACACCGCGCTTGAGCGATTAATCGAGCTCAACCGAAATTTGCGCGGCAATGGCCTTACGCTCCATTTAGCGCGCGTGAAAGGACCGGTCATGGATCGACTGGCGCGCAGTGATCTGCTCAACGAATTAAGCGGGCAGGTGTTTCGATTCGTGCACGAGGCGCTTACGGCCTTGAAGCGATAGCTCGATCCAAGCGCAACGAGCCAATGATGACAAGCATGGATACGCCGCGATCAATCCCGCTTCAATCCCGAACTCGTGTATTGATCACGGGTGCATCAGCCGGTATTGGCGCCGAATTCGCCGCGCAGTACGCCGCACGTCAGGCTGATCTCATTCTAATCGCCCGCCGGCGTGACAAGCTCGACGCATTGGCGAAGACGCTTACCGAGCGCTTCGGTGTTGACGCGCAGGTGATCGTTGAAGACCTCGCGGATCCACGCGCGCCAGGGCGGATCATCGCCGAACTCGCCGCGCGCGAGCTTAACGTCGACATCCTGATCAATAACGCGGGCTATGGCGTGCCAGGCAGTTTTTTGAGCCCGCCCTGGCGCGTGCATGCCGATTTTCAGCAAGTGCTGGTCAATGCCGTCGCCGAGCTCTGCTATCGTCTGCTCCCCAGCATGCTCGAACGTGGACACGGCACCATCATCAATGTCGCGTCACTCGCGGGTTTAATGCCGGGCAGCGCGGGACATACCTTGTATGGACCGTGCAAAGCGTGGCTCATCAAATTTTCTGAGTCGTTGGCGTTCGAAGTAAAGCCCCAAGGCGTACGGGTGCTCGCGCTGTGCCCTGGTTTCACTTACACCGAGTTCCATGATGTCAACGGCATGCGACCGCAGGTCTCGCGCTTGCCGACCTGGCTTTGGATGTCGGCGGAGTCGGTCGTATGCGACGCGATAGCCGCGGTTGAGCGCGGCGCGGTTGTGCGGGTTCCGGGCTTTATCAATCGCGCACTCGCACTGAGTGCACGGGTGTTGCCCCAGCGCTGGTTGCGGGCCGCGATAGCGTCACGCGAGCGTGATTTTCGGCGTGTCGATTGAAAGCTCATCGCGACATCGGTCACCGGGTTCCTGATCGGCACCGACGATTGCGACCCGTGGTTGCGTACTGCGTAGTGCGTGGCGAAATTGAGGCGCTGCGCGTGGCGCGGTCCAATCCTGCGCACAGGTAGTCGGCGGTGCGCGCCGTGCCGACGCGCCACCAGCCGGTGAAAACTCGCAAAAATCCGCCGTAAACTGCGAAAAATACGTGCTGTCAAGGCTTACAAAACGAGCGCGACCGATTATATTAGCGCTCGCGATTAACGAGCTTCCGGTTTCATTGTTCCCCGGTGGAACCATGCCGGGGAAGACGGAAAGAGCGATGGAGCGCGGTGGGTTGGAATGCTGGTGTTGAGTCAAGTCCACGATAACAAGCAATCACCCTCATACGGACGAATGGCACGAGAGCTGTTTAAACCACGCGCGATAATTTATCCAAGATTTTGGGAGGAGTCATGAGTCGAGCTAAACCAGCCATTAAAGAACGTGAAACGAAGAGTCAGATTGTTGCCGCCATTGCGGAGTCAACAGAACTCACCAAGAAGCAAGTGCAAGCCGTGTTGGCTGCTACTCGCGAGCACGCCATTCGGCATTTGAATGTGCGTGGCTCGGGTGAGATGAGCGTACCGGAACTTGGCGTGAAGTTACGGCGAGTGAAGAAAGCGGCCCGCAAGGCCGGCATGGCGCGCAACCCCTTCACCGGTGAAATGGTGAAAGTGGATGCCCGCCCAGCCAGCATTTCGGTGCGCGCTGGTGCGCTTAAAGCGCTTAAAGACGCCGCCGCCGGTTAACAACGCCGGAGGTTCTGCTAAAACGGCCGGCATGTTAATTCGTGCCGGCCGTTTTTTTGTTTGACCGCGTAACGCTTCCCACGTACGCTCCCGCCTCGAATCGTGATGGGTGCTTCAAGGCCAACCGGCCTTGAGGATAATCGGGAAGCCGGTGTGCAATTGCTAGCAATCGCAAACCCGGCGCTGCCCCCGCAACGGTAAACGAGTAGTCCACCGCTTTTGTCACTGTGCGAAACCGCATGGGAAGACGCGTGAACCTGATCGCTTGAGCGATCACTCGTGAGCCCGGAGACCGGCCTATCACTCCCAGTAACCGTAGTCGCGGCGGGCGACTCTCGGGGTGAATAGTGGGCGTTATGCACAGCGGCCCATACCCCTAAAGAATTCCGCAGGCGATGAACCATGGCCGTGCTCGGGTGAGAGCGCGCCAGGAGACTCTCATGCGTGCTTTAGTGCTACTGTTTTGTCTACCGTTCTCCGTGGCCGCGACATCACTTCCGCTTGATCCTGCCGGCGACGAGATGATCGTCACGGCCGCGCGCACGCCGATCCCGCGCGCGAACGCCGTTGGCGGAGTGACGATCATCGACCGCGCCACCATTGTCGCCAGGCAACCGCAGTTCGTGACCGACCTGTTGCGCGACGTCCCGGGATTCGCCGTCAGTCGCAATGGCGGTTCCGGCGCCCAAACACAGGTTCGCGTACGGGGCGCCGAAGGTAATCATCTATTGGTTTTGATCGATGGCGTTGAAGCCAACGATTTCAGTAATAACGACGAATTCGATTTCGCGCATCTGAATGCCGATGACATCGAGCGCATTGAAATTGTACGCGGACCACAAAGTTCACTGTGGGGCTCGGACGCTTTGGCCGGAGTGGTCAACATCATCACGCGCAGCGCCAGCCGACCGTTTGAACTCGATGGCGCAACCGAACACGGATCGTTTGGCACTCATAGCGGATCCATCGGCGTCGGCGCGGCGCGCGATGGTGTAAACGGTCGCCTGAGTTTCAGCACCTTCGATAGCGACGGCATCAATGTGTCCGCCCACGGCAAGGAAACCGATGGTTACCGCAATCACACGCTCAATTTGAAGCTCGGTTGGCAATTGACACCAGCGCTCAAGGCGGATCTAACCGGTCGCGCGACCGATGCGCGCACGGATTTCGATAGCGTCGATTTCACCACCGGACTGCACACCGATACCCCAGCGGCCACCGACATCGTGCAGGGTTATGTGGGCGCCCGTTTGCACGCAGATACTTTCGATGGTCATTGGCAGCATCAGCTGGTCGCCAATTGGACACGGGTCGACAATCTTACTTTCGATCCCTTTGATACCGGGGAACGGCGGACCGGTGGACACAAATATGGCCTCGATTATCAATCGACGTGGCGTTTCGCGTCAGACTGGGCAGTGCCGATGGCGCACACCTTCACGCTCGCGGTCGACTATGAGCTCGAAAAATTCCGGCAACGAGGTCCGATTCAATTTGGCTCCGATCCGAATCAAGATCGCCAATTACACACGTTGAGCTACATCGCGGAGTATCGTGTGGCACTTGGTCAAGCGACCAACTTGAGCGCCGGCGGGCGGTGGGATAACAACAGCGCGTTCGCTGACATTGGCACCTACCGCGTCGCGCTTAGTCAC
>JAYUEZ010000470.1:0-3545 GCA_043738965.1 Gammaproteobacteria bacterium | reverse complement strand
TGGGCGATACCGTCGCCATCATCGCGACCAATATCCCGGCGTTCTATGAAGCGTTGTTTGGCGTACCCGCGACCGGCGCGGTGTTAAACCCCATCAATATTCGGCTGGACGCGGACGCGATCGCCTTCATTCTCGATCATGGCGAGGCGAAGGTGTTGCTCACCGACACCGAGTTCGCGCCCGTGGTGCGCGAGGCGCTCCGCAAATGCAAGGTGCGTCCACTCGTCATCGACATCGCCGATGTCAGCGCGCCGTGTCACGAACGACTCGGCACACTCGAATACGAAGACTTGCTCGCGGCAGGCGATCCCAATTCTGCCTGGGAGTTACCGCGCGATGAATGGCAGGCCGTGGCGCTGTGCTATACCTCGGGCACCACCGGTAATCCCAAAGGCGTGGTCTACCATCATCGCGGCGCGTATTTGAATGCGATGAGCAACGCCGTCAGTTGGAGCATGCCACTCAATCCCGTGTACTTATGGACCCTGCCGATGTTCCATTGCTGTGGCTGGTGTTTTCCGTGGACCTTGGCGATGCAAGGCGGCACGAATATATGCCTCCGCCGCATCAGTGCCGCGAATATCTACCAAGCCATCGCAGAGGAACACGTTACCCATTTCTGCGGCGCGCCGATCGTCTTGAACTTTGTCGTCAATGCCGCCGCCAGCGATAAACGTCCGCTGCCACGCGAAGTCCAGGTGATGACGGCGGGCGCGGCGCCACCGGCTGCGATTCTGGATGCGATGGAAGACGCCGGGTTCCGGGTTATTCACACCTACGGGCTCACCGAGACCTATGGCCCCGCGGTATTGGGCGCTGTGCAAGAGAGTTGGTCGCAATTGAGCCGCGAGCAACGCGCGGCGCTCAAAATCCGCCAAGGGGTGCGCTATCCGGTGCTCGAAGATCTCGAGGTGATGGACCCAGACACGATGCAACCGGTACCACGCGATGGCGAGACCATCGGCGAAGTCATGTTCAAAGGCAATGTGGTGATGCGCGGCTACTTAAAGAATGCCAAGGCCACCGACGAATCGTTTAGCGGCGGCTGGTTTCATTCCGGCGATCTCGGCGTCATGCACCCTGAAAACTACCTTCAGATTAAAGATCGCTCGAAGGACATCATCATTTCCGGCGGCGAGAACATTTCATCGATCGAAGTCGAGGAAGTGCTCTATCGCCATCCGGCAGTACTAGAAGCCGCGGTGGTCGCCCGCCCGGACACTAAATGGGGTGAGACGCCGTGTGCTTTCGTGTGGCTTAAAGCGAATGCGCCGGCCGTCAGCGCCGAGGCGTTGATCAAATACTGTCGTGAACACATTGCGCATTTCAAAGCGCCCAAAACGATTGTATTTCAGGAGCTGCCCAAAACCGCGACCGGCAAGATCCAAAAATACAAATTGCGCAAGCTTGCCGAGGAGCTGGGTAGCGCGAGTTAACTGATTTTGAACCGAATAGCGAAGCGGAAACATTGACCGCCCAAGGAGCCAGGGTTTAGGTATCGTCATTCCGCCGCAACAGGCCGTGTGACCACTACTGCACTCAGCATTGCGGCGTTACGAGAAAGCGAAAAATCCTCATTTCTGTTTAGCGTCGCGCTTTAAACTAATTCGGCTTGCGCTTGGTTACTCAAACCCTGCTTATAGCGCTTGAAATTATCGACGTAGTTTTGCGCCTGCTGCTTCATCATCGCCACTTGCGCGGCAGTGGTCGGACGAATGATCTTGGCTGGCGCGCCCATGACCAGGCTGCCGTCTGGGATTTCTTTATTTTCGGTGATGAGGGCGCCGGCGCCGATGAGGCAATTCGCGCCGACCTTAGCGCCGTTCAGAATCACGGCATTAATACCAATAAGCGTGTTATCGCCCACGCTGCAGCCGTGGAGCATGACTTTGTGCCCGACGGTCACGAAGTTTCCTAACGCTAGCGGAAAACCGGGATCGGTGTGTAACACGCACAGGTCTTGGATGTTGGTGTTCTCGCCGATAATTATCGTGTCGCGATCCCCTCTGAGCACGGAACCAAACCACACATTCGCGTTATGTTTCAGTAATACCGCGCCGATCAAGGTGGCGTTCTCGGCCACCCAATAATCGCCCTCGGCGCGCACGCGCCGATCCTCGAGTTGATAAATCATGAACGGAGCCCCCTCGGCTCTGAAACTAATGGCAGGTCACGTAGATACGCGTAGATCAATAGACGCTGATAACAGGCGGTTAGGCCGTCGCGGTCGTCGGGCCCTTAATTTTAGGGCGCCGAAAACAACCACGGTGCCTCAACCTGTCGTTGCGCCTCGTAACGGCGGATTTTTTCCGCGTAGCCCAACGTAATACCGATATCGTCGAGTCCGTTCAGCATGCGGTGCTTCAGACCCGCGCTGTACTCGAAGTCAAACGTTTCACCCTCCAGGGTGCGCACGTGTTGCATGGCCAGATCGATCGTTAGACGATAACCTACGATGGCCGTGCATTCGGTGAACAAGCGATCGATAAACGGCACTGGCAAGATCACGAGCAACAAGCCATTCTTGGCCGAGTTACCGTAAAAAATGTCAGCAAAACTTGGTGCGATCACGGCGCGAATGCCGTAGTCGACAATCGCCCACGGCGCATGTTCGCGCGACGAACCACACCCGAAGTTGGCGCGCGCGAGGAGGATTTGCGCGCCTTGATAGCGCGGTTGATTCAACAGGAAATCGGGATTCAAGGGGCGCCCGGCGTTCGGTTTGTCCGGCTCGCCCTTGTCAAGGTAGCGCCACTCGTCAAATAAATTCGGGCCAAAACCCGAACGCTTGATCGATTTCAAAAATTGCTTGGGGATGATCGCATCGGTATCGACATTGGGTCGATCGAGCGGCGCGACCAGGCCGGTGAAAGTGGTAAATGCGTCCATTGGCTAGCCCTCGCTCCGCACGTCGACGAAATGTCCGGCGATGCCCGCCGCGACCGCCATCGCCGGCGAAACCAAATGCGTGCGTCCCCCATGACCTTGACGGCCTTCGAAATTGCGGTTCGATGTCGACGCGCAGCGTTCGCCAAACGCCAATTGATCCGGATTCATGCCGAGACACATCGAGCATCCGGGCTCGCGCCACTCAAAGCCCGCGGCCGTAAAGAGACGATCCAGGCCTTCTTCCTCAGCTTGCCGCTTGACCAGCCCCGAGCCCGGCACCACGAGCGCGAGTTTCACGTTCTTGGCCAGACGCCGTCCGCGGATTACCTTGGCCGCGGCGCGTAAGTCTTCGATGCGCGAATTTGTACACGAGCCAATAAACACTTTATCGATGGCGATGTCACTAATGGCGGTGCCCGGTTTCAAGTCCATGTATTTGAGCGCGTTGGTGAGTCCGCTGCGCTTGATCTCATCGGCTTCCAAATTCGGATCCGGCACGCGACCCGACACGGGCAACACCATTTCCGGCGAGGTGCCCCATGTTACCTGCGGCTCAAGCCCGTTCGCATCGAGCGTAACCACCGAATCAAATTTTGCACCGGGGTCCGACTTGAGTTCGCGCCACGCGTCGACCGCGCGCGTCCACAGCGCGCCGC
>JAYUEZ010000469.1:0-3557 GCA_043738965.1 Gammaproteobacteria bacterium | reverse complement strand
GGCCTTGGCGGACGTGTCTGCCGGAATCAATAGCGCGGTGAGATCACCGGGGCCAATATCTTCTAAGAGAGCGGTTTGCACGACCGCGTCAAGGTCTTGAAAATAATCGATAACCGTGGCGCCGCGATCGAAGCGTTGATGATTCATGAGGAAGACAACTAGTGACGCAACAGGGGTGACTATAGCGCTGAATATCGGAATCGACAGCCACATCCTGTATTCTTCGCAACCGAACCCGTCATGGGCTTCGGCCATGGAGTCGGGACCTCACGATCTCCCTCGTGCTTTGCCATTAGCCCTGCGATTTGTGAGGCAACAATGATTCAATCACTTTCTCGACGTAATCTTATCCCATCTAAACAGGTGGGCACGCTGGCTGACGATGTCCGCGAGGGCTTGCTGAAGCAGCCGATGACTCTGCCGCCGAAGCATTTTTATGACGCGGTTGGATCGCAGTTGTTTGACACGATTTGCGCGACATCAGAGTACTACCTAACCCGCCATGAAAGCGCACTGTTGGCCCACCATGCGGACGCAATTATTCAGCAGGTGCGGCCGGACTGTCTGATCGAATTTGGCAGCGGCGTGTCGCGTAAAACGCGCTATTTGCTGGATGCGTGCCCGCGCGCCGAATATTCACCGCTATATGTGCCGTTTGATGTGTGCGCCGATGTCATTGACACGGCAGGCAACGAATTAATGCGGCACTACCCGTGGTTGAAGGTTCTGCCGTTAGTTGGCGACTATGGCGCCGGGCTCGGCAACCTGGCCCTCAGCGGATCACGCGCCTTGATTATGTTTCTTGGAAGCACAATCGGCAATTTCGACGATGAATCGGGCACCGAGTTTCTGCATGAGATCCGCCACACCATGCGCGCTCAGGATTATTTGCTGTTGGGCGCCGACCGGGTCAAAGATCCGGCCGTGCTGCATGCCGCTTATAACGATGCTGCCGGCCTGACCGCGCAGTTCAATTTGAATGTGCTCGAAGTGATGAATCGCGAGCTGAATGCAAATTTCAATTTACAAAATTTCCGTCATTACGCGTGTTACAACGTGCACGCGGCTCAGATCGAGATGTATTTAGCGAGCGCCGTTACCCACGAGGTCGCCATTGCGGATCTCGATCTGGAACTTGAATTTGCCGCAGGCGATGCGATTTTGACCGAGATAAGCCGCAAGTTCACGTTGCCGGCGCTCGATAGCATGCTGCAACGGGCGGGCCTTTCGCGAGTTGCCCATTTCGCGTCGCCGGACGACGCGTATAGCCTGGTACTGGCGCGACCGGACGATCACCCAGGTTTCCCACGTCTGGTGAAATGAGCCAAACGTCGGGGACGGATTTCAAGGACGGTTGGTGGCGTGGCGCGACGCCACATCCGTCTCCGCATGCCGAGCCGCGGTTAAATCCCGCGAAAATCGACCAAATCGTCATTCATGCCATCAGTTTGCCAGCGGGCGAGTTCGGTGGACGGCATATCCATGCGTTGTTTGCGAATACGCTCGATTGTGATCTCCATCCCGCTTTTGCCGAATTACGCGGACTGCGCGTTTCCGCGCACTTTCTGCTGGACCGGGCAGGGCACATCACGCAATTCGTTTCGATTGATCAACGCGCGTGGCACGCGGGTGTTTCTAGTTTCGGCGGTCGCGGCGCGTGTAATACGCGCTCAATTGGGGTGGAACTCGAAGGTAGCGATAGCGCGCCGTTTGAGTTGGCGCAGTATGTAAGTCTAGGTGTGCTGTTGGTCGCGTTGGGCCGCCGCCATCCAAGCATCCGGGCGGCTAGAATCGTCGGGCATGCGGATATCGCGTCGACGCGTAAGACCGATCCCGGTCCGCATTTCGATTGGATACGCTGTCGCCGAGATTTTATTCGCGGGATGCTATCGAGCGTTTGAGGGTCGCTACTAGCGCTTGAGCCGGGAGTAGACTGGTTGTCGCTGGCGTGCACCACAGAACTTCATTTCCGGCGTACCAGTCGCCCAATACCACGCGTTCCGCCGGTTGCCCCGCGAGCGTTAAGTGATGGATCTGTGGTCGATGTGTGTGACCGTGAATCAAGTGCGTAACTTGGTGGGCCGACATCACGCCTGCAATTTCATTTTCATCGGCATCCATAATGAAATCGTCTTTCGCGAGCATTGATTCTTGTGTGCCGGTGCGGGTTTGGGACGCGATTTGACGGCGCTGCTCAAGCGTCTGCCCCAAAAATTGTTGTTGATTCGTTGGGTCACGCACGAAGCGCCGGAATTGCTGATATTGAACATCTTTCACGCACAGCAGATCGCCGTGCGTGAGCAAAGTGGGCCGGCCAAAAAGATCAATAGCGTGATAGTCGGGTAGCAGCGTCGCGCCGGTGTCGGCGCAGAATGCCGGCCCCATCAAAAAGTCACGATTGCCCACTGAAACAGATAGCCGCACACCGCGAGCGGTGAGGGCGCTAAGCGCACCGACTAGTGCCCGATGTAGTGGATCCGGATCATCATCCCCCAGCCAGAACTCGACGAGATCGCCGAGCAGGTAAACCGCCTCGGCGTGACCACCGGCCATCTCTAGTAATTCAAAAAATAGCTGAGAGCGGTCGGGTCGTTGCGGACTAAGGTGAAGATCTGAAGCGAATAACACTCCCCGCATCGGTGGCAGATACGTTAAATCACGCGGACACTGACGATAGTGACGGTTTCGGCTGGTACGTCCGACATACCACCCTTGCGGCTCGTCGGTGTCTCGCGAATTGCATTGACGACATCTAGACCTTCGGTCACTCGGCCGAATACGCAATAGCCCCAGCCATCCGCGGTTTGCGCACGATGGTTGAGAAACGCATTGTCCGCGACGTTAATGAAAAATTGGGCAGTCGCTGAGTGCGGATCGTTGGTGCGCGCCATGGCCACCGTGCCGGTTTGATTGTGCAAGCCGTTATTGGCTTCGTTATTGACCGGTGGATGAGTTTTTTTCTGATTCAACGCGGCATCCATACCGCCGCCTTGAATCATGAAGCCATCGATCACGCGATGAAAAATCGTATCGGCGTAAAAGCCTTCTTCGACATAGCGGAGAAAATTCGCCACCGTTAACGGCGCTTGCTCGGCAAACAGCTCGAGCGTGATGGCGCCCTTAGTGGTGTCGAGACGGACCAATTGACTAGCCATCGGAGTACTTAAACTTTCGGTAGTTGAAAGAGCGTGCGATGTTGCGCGAAGCGCCTGGGCGCTGCAAGCACTTGGCGGGCAGTCGCGGCCAGTGAGGCGGCTTTTTCAATTGATCCCTGTAGGTCCGCTGCGTATGATGGCGAGCCTTTCGTAGATAACATATCCGCAACGCGGCACGGGGCATAGCGCAGTCTGGTAGCGCACCTGCTTTGGGAGCAGGGGGTCGGGGGTTCAAATCCCTCTGCCCCGACCAATCGGATTTGGCGATAATACGAAGCGAATGCGCCTGTAGCTCATTCGGATAGAGCATCGGCCTTCTAAGCCGAGGGTAGCAGGTTCGAATCCTGCCAGGCGCGCCACCAACGCCGGCAGGACAGTCAGGCAACGTTACTTGTCAGCGTG